>JAHEOB010000023.1 GCA_018610095.1 Halothece sp. MAG | reverse complement strand
TTTTTGAAGTTCCTGCAGATGCCAAAAAAGTGGTTGATCCCATTCCATTAAAAGACATGGGGCGTTTTGCTCACGAAGCGGTTGCGGAGGATGCCGAAACTGGCATGATTTATGAAACAGAAGACCATGAAACGGGGCTTTTTTATCGATTCACTCCCAACAGCATTGGCAATTTAAAAAAGGGTGGTTTACTAGAGGCACTACGGATTAAAGAGATGCCTCAAGTGGATACTAGTAATAATGAACAATCCACAATTCCACTTAATGAACCTATGGCAGTGGATTGGGTTCCCATTAAAAGTCCCAATCCCAGTGGAAAGGAAACACCAACGCAAGTACAAGGTTTTGAACAAGGAGCTGCTCAATTCCGTCGCGGTGAGGGATGTTGGTATGGCAAGGATGAAAACGGCAACCCCCAAATTGTCTTTACGACAACGACAGGAGGTCCTAACAGTAAAGGGCAAATTTGGCGTTATTCCCCCCAAGCGGAAACCATTGAGCTTTTAGCAGAACCCAACGATGAATCAATTTTGGAAAATCCCGACAATATTACCGTTGGGCCTAATGGAGAACTCTTTGTTTGTGAAGATGGGCCTGGTACAGATCGTTTGATTGGCATTACCCCTGATGGCAACTTCTTTGAGTTTGCTCGCAATGCTGTTAATGATCAAGAAATGGCTGGGGTCAATTTTTCACCTGATGGTAAAACACTATTTCTTAACTCCCCGTTCTCTAACCCAGGTATGACCCTTGCTATTTGGGGCCCTTTTGCGAAACTTAATCGCAATCAGCTTTAACAAAGCAGTAGGTTGGGCAATCCACATCTTTGCCTGTTACCCAACCTAACCCAAATCACTCGTAAATCCAATTTTGCAAAGCAGTTTCCCAACTGATAAGTTCCGAATCTTCAAACCACAAGGCAATTTCTCGTTGGGCGGTTTCCACGGCATCAGAAGCATGAATTAAATTCCGACCAATGCTAATCCCATAGTCACCGCGAATGGTTCCGGGTTCAGCATTCAAGGGATCAGTCGCCCCAATCAGTTTTCTAGCAGCAGCAACAACGCCTTCGCCTTCCCAAACCATAGCTATTACTGGGGCAGAAGTAATAAATTCCACTAAATTATTAAAGAAGGATTTATCTCGGTGAACATCATAGTGTTTTTCGGCTAGTTCCCGAGACACTTCCATCATTTTCATGGCGACGATGGTAAACCCTTTTTGCTCTAAGCGTTTAATAATTTCTCCACTCAAACCCCGTTGCACCCCATCGGGTTTAATCATGATAAAGCTACGTTCCACGATAATCTCCTTAAATGCTTAACAAAACGCGACACCACAGACAGGGTATATCATTTTGTTGCATAAGTGTTAGCAATTTCTTGGAGTTTTTCCATCCATTGCGCTGCTAAAGTGATTTGGGTAAAGGGTATGGTGACGGTTTCTCCGTTGCTAAACGTAAACGCAATACTGGGAGTTCCCTTGGCGGGAAGCTGATCAGTGGAAACGGTTTGACCATCCACGAGTAAACGGATTGTCGTGACTTCCTTCAGCGAAAATGTCTGCAAAGAAGTGGGCTTGCCACGGGCAGGTTTGCCCCAAGTAATAAGGTCATCTTTTTGCCCTACGACGGCATAAAGATCATATTTTGCGCGATCAAAAGATTCTGCCCAATGACGATAGGCTTCGACTTTTTGATATTCTCGCCAACCTGCCCACGCTAGCCCGATAAATAGTACTAACAGGGGAAGCCAGATCAATCCTCGTTCCATCTGCTATTGTCTTAATTCTGACCGCATTTGTTCTAGTTCTTGATCCACTTCCGTTTGCTGGCTTGCTGGTAACTGGCTTTGTGAAGAACCCCCTTGAGATTGTTTCATTTCTGCCAGTTCCGCATCCACATCTCCTCCTTGTTCCAGGCTTGCAAATTGTTGTTCCAAGCTATCTTGGTTCAATTCTTGCGCCGCTTCCGCAGAGGCTTCCATGTCATTAATTTTTTCTTCCATTTGTTCAAAGGCACTCAGCGAGTTACTCGTATCGAGCCCTCCTAACATTTCGTTCACTCGCTGATTTGCTTCTGCGGAACGGGCACGGGCAATATACATATCTTTTTTGTTTTTGGCTTCGGAAATTTTGCTTTCCAATTTCCGCATATCGGATTTGAGTTTATCAATAACTTGGCTTTGTTGAGATAATTGCCCCTGTAAATTCTCAGCCGTTTGTTGGTAATTCTTACGGCGCGTGAGAGCTTCTCGGGCTAACTCTTCATTTCCTTTTTCCAAAGCAAGTTGTGCCCGTTTTTTCCATTCTTCGGCATTGTTTTGGGCTTGAGAAACTTGCCGTTCAATGCGTTTTTGGGAGGCAATGGCTTGGGCAACCGCTTGTCTGAGTTTGACTAAGTCTTCCTGCATATCCGCCACTGCCTGTTCCAGAATTTTTTCTGGATCTTCGGCTTTTTGGACTAAACCTGTAACATTGGAGCGAATAACGCGCCAGATTCGTTGTAATAACCCCATTGTCCTCTCTTTATAATTCGTCTTCTAGCATGATAATAGCGTTCTTAGGCAACCGTTGCGCACTTTTCTTTAACTTCCCCTAAGAACGCATCGTCTCTATCTTAATGTTACAAGAGGACTCCCACTATAACGACGTTAGGAGTTTAGTGTCTGAAAATTTCGTTTAGTCTGTCCAGAATTGGTTGGTTAATTACTTTTCGTCGATATTTAGTCACTAAAACGAGGTGAGCAGTAAGAGAGTGAACAGTCCTCCAACCTTTTTGATATGGCATCTGTAAACTTAGGCGGTAAATATGTTAGAGTCAATCTAGTTTAGCAAAAAATTCAATGCTTACCCTTTCCTACGAGTACAAATTAATTCCAAACCAACAACAAATTGACACCATTGAGCAGACTCTCGATGCCTGTCGTTCCGTTTGGAATTATAGTCTTAGAGAAAGGAAAGATTGGATTAACTCTCGTAAATGCCCGGTCAATGCTTGTTCATTGGTACAAGAGTATATTCTTTCTGCTGATGAAGCTTATCCAACTTATCAGAGACAAGCAAAAGCCTTAGCAGAAGCTAAGAAAACTAATCCTCGTCTTAAATCAGTCAATGCCCAAGTCTTACAGCAAGTCTTAAAAACTCTGGACAAAGCATTCCATGATATGAGAGCCAGAGGATTTGGTTTCCCTCGGTTTAAGAACAAGTATCGTCTAAGGTCTTACGTTTATCCACAATTAAAAGGAGAAGTCTTAAAGGAAAATCAAGTTAAATTACCTCAGTTAGGATGGGTTAAGTTTAGAAAATCAAGAGAGATTCCAGAAGGGTTTAAGGTGAAACAGGCAAGAGTAATCAGAAAAGCCTCTGGTTATTTCGTAATGCTTTCCCTTCAGTTAGACGTGGATGTTCCTCAACCTTTTCCTCATGGGCATCCTAGAGGGTTAGACTTGGGCTTTGATAAGTTTGTTGCTACTTCCGATGGTTTAGAAGTTAAACGACCGAGGTTTTTGAAGTCTCTACAAAGGAAGCTGAAATTGCTCCAACGTAGGCTTAACAACAAGAAGAAAGGGTCAAATAACCGCCATAAACTAAACAGAAAGATAGCAAGAGTTCACCAACGTATCTCTGACGCTCGTAAGGATTGGCACTTCAAACTTGCTCATCAATTGTGTGATGGAGCTGGAATGATCTTTGTCGAAGATATTAACTTCCGTTCTTGGCAAAGAGGAATGTTGTCTAAACACGCCGCCGATGCTAGCTTTGGTCAGTTTATAAACATCCTTCAGTGGGTGTGTTGGAAAAGAGATGTTTACTTTGCC
>JAHEOB010000022.1 GCA_018610095.1 Halothece sp. MAG | reverse complement strand
TGTTTATGACACGCTGAAAGGATAGGAACAAGGAAAAGGCTACTGAAAGTAATCTTTACTAGTAAAGAACAATGCTGGTTCATTAGAATACCTCCATGCTTAGGGCTCAAAAAATTTTACAATTTGGGAGAGGAAAAATTGTGATTCATTTCCTCTCCCAACCAGATTTATTCTTCTTCAACAGGGGCGTTGTTCAGGAAACGGTCCATATTAACTTGATAGTATGCTTGAGGATTGCCGTTGTCTGTATGTCTAATTGGCCCAGCAGAACGACCTTGTAATACCTCAGCAAGAGTTTTTACAAGTTGAACTCCATTATCTTCTGGTCTTAAAGTAAGGAGTAAATTTTGACACTCACCCCCATTAGATTTGGCGGTACAAATAACGGGCTCGCCGCCGTTCATAGTGCCATTAGTAATATAGGCAAGGGTGCCGTTTTGGTAGGCTTTATGAAATCTGGGAGAAACTTCTTCACAGCGTTTTTGTGGAGACCAACCTTCTCCTTCAAAGTAATCGGTTGACCAACGAACCACTGCTATCTTTCCCCGTTCGGTCCAAGCATAAGTGGTGGGTAAACGCTTATCAGTTTTTTGATCATAACCATCGGCACAAATAAACCGTACATCTGATTCTTGTGGATTTGCTTGTTGGGAGGGAAACAGGCTGACAGCAACGGTACTGGTTGCTAATAAGCTAATAGCAAGGATGGAATTTTTCATGATTGCATCTCCTTAAAATGAACGACGATTAGGGAATTTCAGGATTTACGTTGTTTTGTCTAGTTAGCTTCTTGGTATTTTTACTGGCTTTTGACTAAATTTCATCATCAAAGTTCCATAAAAATCAGCAACTCATTCAATTGGAAGCGGAAAAAGCGCGATCGCGCTCTACGAAGAAGTTTTAGAAATTTCCCTCAATTGGGGAAGAGTTTAGTTAAAGTAAAGAGTTGCTTTACTTAAATTTAGAATCATAGCAGTCTCATAACAGAACTGTTCCATACCTTTACTCTTTCTATATGTTGTTTGAGATGATTTTATGCAGTTGGAATCAGTTACTTAATCAAACATTGCTTATGAAGTAGTTTATTACATCTAATGATTGCTATCTCAATTTCGATTAATTAAATTAACGAAGCTTATTTAATGTATCTTGGACATCTTTATATGCTTCTTGATCTTTAATTTGGAAAATATTAGCTGCTTTTTCTAAATCTTCAATAGCTTTTTCTAAATTTCCTTGTTTTTTGTAAATTAATCCTCGATTTTTATAAGCTTCAGCATAAGTAATATTAATTTCAATAGTTTCTTTGCTGTATAAATTTATTCCTCCGCTGTTTAAAACTACTCCTCCATGTTCTCCAAAATAAAAAGTATCAAAGTCACGAGTAGCTTGGTTATAATCCTGTATAGCTTGTTCTAAGTTTCCTTTTTCTTGGTAAAGATTTCCTCGATTAGTATAGGCTTTAGCAAAATCAGGATTAAGTTCAAGAGCTTGGTTATAATCCTGCATAGCTTGTTCTAACTTTCCTTTTTCTTGGTAAGTCATTCCTCGATTAGTATAAATATTAGCATATTTAGAATCCATCAATTCAAGAGCTTGGTTATAATTTTGTATAGCTTGTTCTAACTTTCCTTTTTCTTGATAAGCCTTTCCTCGATTATTATAAGCTGCACCAAAATCAGGATTAAGTTCAAGAGCTTGGTTATAATCTTGTATAGCTTGTTCTAACTTTCCTTTTTCTTGATAAGCCTTTCCTCGATTATTATAAGCTTCACTAAAATCAGGATTAAGTTCAAGAGCTTGGTTATAATCTTGTATAGCTTGTTCTAAGTTTCCTTTTTCTTGATAAGTTATTCCTCGGTTATTATAAGCTTCACTAAAATCAGGATTAAGTTCAGTGGCTTGGTTATAATCTTGTATAGCTTGTTCCAACTTTTCTTGTTTTTGGTAAACATTTCCTCGATTCTTATAAGCTTCAGCATAATCAGGGTGAAGTTCAAGTGCTTGGTTATAGTTGTTAATAGCCTGTTTTAAGTTTCCGTGTTGTTGCTCAAATAATCCTAGATGATTATAGACTTCAGCATTATTCAGTTTTGCTTGTAACCAGAATCCTGTACTAATGACGGCTGCTGCTAATGAACCTAGGATTATACCGCCAAGAATCATCCAATTACGTCGTTTAGCGCGATCGCGCTGCTTAATACTTTCTCGGATAAATTCTTGCTCAGCAGCTAATTCTTCGGGGCGTTGTTGAAGTTGTTCTTCTGCCTGTGCTAAAGCTGCTCCTCGTAATAAGCAATCAGGATCGTAATTGGTTTGTTCCCATTGTTCCTTTGCCGAACGTAGTCTTTCTTGCCAAGCCCGAAACTCTCGAGCTTGTTCCATCCATGTTTGCAGTGTTTCCCAGTTTTGAATTAATGCTTCATGAATAATTTCTACGGTTTCTTCTCCATCAGGATTTTTACTAGTGACCACTAATCTTGTATCTGCTAATTGTTTAACTAATAACCAATTTTGTTTTCCTAATTCTGATTTAGTAGCAATGCGTCGTGTATCTTGCGTTCCTTGACCGGGATTAATTAATTGAATCAGAACCTGTCGTGCTTTTTTCCTTTTTGGCTCACTTAAACTGTCATACTTTTCATCGGCATAACGGGCTAATGCTCCCTCCACTTGACCGATTTCTTCATACCCTTGGTGCGTTAATTGTTTCCTTTCTCGCTTCTGCCATAATTCAGTCAGGGCAAATTCTAATAAGGCTAAATTACCCGGCTGATATTCGACATCTTCTATAATTCGTTCCACTAAGCCCTGTTCAAAGGTTACTCCCAACTTGTTGGCAGGTTTTTCAATTACTTCCTGCAGTTCCTCATGCTTGAGTGAACGAATCTTAAAGTCAACTGTTCGCAATAAATCGGCTAAGACAGGGTCTTGTGATAAAGCATTCTGTAAAAAGTCCACCCGCATAGTTAGGACTAATACAACTTGCGAGGAGCTATGGCAATTTTGAAATCCAGTAATAAGTTGTTCCAGAAATTGACGACGAGTTTCGATATCGCCACAAAGGGTGTAAATTTCCTCAAACTGATCGGCAATCAGCAACACTCGCTCATTAGGATGATTATGCTTGATCTGTTCAAACACATCACTTAGAACAATTTCCCCTTGGCGTAGATAGTTTGCTAAGCGACGAGCTTGAGCAATCCGTTCTGTTTCGTCCTTATCTGGCACATATAAAGGAACTAAAGCTAAAGCTAAACGATGAAACGGATCATTGCCAGGACGAAAGTGAGTAAATAGCCAATGACCGTCTTGTTGGAGTTTAGGAACCAGTCCTGCTAACACCACTGAGGATTTGCCACTTCCTGATGCACCTAGCACAGGAATTAAATTACGAGTTTTTGTGGCTTGGTAAAGTTCTTCAATGAAAACATCACGCCCAAAGAAAAATTCTGCATCCTTGGGTTCAAAATGGAACAATCCTCGATACGGGCAAGGGAGAGCCTCATCATCCACTTCCTGCTCATCTACTGC
>JAHEOB010000021.1 GCA_018610095.1 Halothece sp. MAG | reverse complement strand
GCTTTCTCTAAACGGGATTGCGCTTGGTCATACTCTTGACGAGCTTGTTGCGCATCAATGTTGTCTCCCCGTTCTGCATTATTCACTAAAATGGTGACTTCATCTTCTTCGACTTCTGCAAAACCGCCAGCAACAGCAATACTAAGCCAATCTTTTTGGGGACGCAATCGCATTACCCCAATATCTAAGGCACTAAGTAACGGGGCGTGACCACTTAAAATCCCCAATTGGCCAGTGGTACTAGGTAAAATAATTTCTTCGGCACTATCATTCCAGACCGTACTATCTGGGGTAATGACACGGATAGTTAAACTCATTGTTCTCTTTTGATTTTCAAAAATGGACAAATAAACAGGGAATGGGGAAAAAACTCCCCCTCCCTTATCGGTTGTCGGGATTAGCCGTTAGGACTGTTCTTGTTTCAGTTTTTCAGCTTTCTCAATGGCTTGATCAATCGTCCCGACTAAATAGAACGCTTGTTCGGGCAGATCATCCAGTTCACCAGAGAGAATGCGCTGGAAGCCTTTAATATTTTCTTCCAAAGAGACATATTGTCCAGCTAAGCCCGTAAAGACTTCTGCCACAAAGAACGGCTGTGATAAAAACCGTTCAATTTTGCGAGCACGGTCAACGGTTAAGCGGTCTTCTTCCGAGAGTTCATCTAACCCCAGAATGGCAATAATATCTTGCAATTCTTTATAACGTTGTAGGGTTGCCTGGACTTCACGAGCAGTATTGTAGTGCTCTTTTCCAACAATATCGGGTTGGAGCATGGTTGAACTGGAATCTAGGGGATCAACAGCCGGATAAATGCCTTTGGAAGCAAGCCCCCGAGACAGAACTGTTGTGGCATCCAAGTGAGCAAAAGTGGTTGCTGGTGCAGGGTCCGTTAAGTCATCGGCAGGAACGTAAACCGCTTGAATGGAGGTGATGGAACCGTCTTTGGTGGTAGTAATACGCTCTTGCAAGTCACCCATATCGGTGCCTAGTGTGGGCTGATATCCCACTGCTGAAGGCATGCGTCCTAATAGTGCCGAGACTTCCATCCCAGCTTGCACAAAGCGGAAGATATTGTCGATAAACAACAGAACATCTTGTTTCCCGACATCACGGAAATATTCCGCCATGGTGAGTGCGGTTAAGCCCACGCGCATTCTCGCACCTGGTGGCTCATTCATTTGCCCATAGACCAGAGCCACTTTAGAGTTGGTTAAGTCTTCGTCA
This sequence comes from Halothece sp. MAG, assembly GCA_018610095.1. Taxonomy (GTDB): domain Bacteria; phylum Cyanobacteriota; class Cyanobacteriia; order Cyanobacteriales; family Rubidibacteraceae; genus Halothece. The sequence continues at coordinate 23,399 of JAHEOB010000021.1, read as the reverse complement.
TCAATGACCTTAGAATCTCGCATTTCATGGTAAAGGTCATTCCCTTCACGGGTGCGTTCTCCCACACCGCCAAAGACAGAGACACCGCCGTGAGCTTTGGCAATGTTGTTAATTAGCTCCATAATAATGACGGTTTTCCCCACACCAGCACCGCCAAACAGACCAGTTTTTCCACCGCGTCGATAAGGGGCAATGAGGTCAATCACCTTAATGCCCGTTTCAAAAATGGAGGGTTTGGTTTCTAAATCCGTGAATTTCGGAATAGGGCGGTGAATGGGAGCTTTTTCATCAGATGTGACTTCTCCTTGTTCATCAACGGGTTCCCCGAGAACATTAAAAATGCGACCGAGGGTTCCTTTACCCACCGGTACACTAATCGGGGCTCCGGTATCCGTCACTTCCATGCCACGAACTAAGCCATCAGTGCCACTCATGGCAACGGAGCGGACAACGTGATCGCCGAGAAGTTGTTGCACTTCACAAGTAACGGCGATATCATTACCTGCTTCATTTTTGCCTTCAATTCGCAGGGCATTATAGATTTCAGGTAAATTGCCAGTCGGAAATTCAACGTCCACAACAGGACCGATGACTTGCACGATCCGACCGACATTGGTTTTGGTTTGAGTGCTGACCATGCTTACGCCTAAATTGACTATGTTTGATCGTATGCGATTTTGGGATGTTATAGCAGAATAATGAGAATAATGATCGCTGCTACCCTAATTAAAGGGAGAGTTAATCAATTCAATTTAAGTCATCCCAAATTCCATTAGCAGATTTTATCATGTTAAGGGCTGCTTATCGGCAATTAATCCTAATCCATTACTGCTATCCACCAGACTGATGCTGGTTTCTAACTTGAGCGAACTATTTAATTAATTCGTTTCACATTTCCGGAACTGACCCAACCTTGTTGTTCGGTTTCGGGGACATAAACTTTTTGCCACTCTCCATCACTACTTTTGCCAAGAATAATTAATTTGTCATTATAATCAACCCCACCCACTCGTGAAGAATTAACGCTAGGTCCGGAACGGACAGTTAAGCCCGTTGACCATGTTACCCGTGCTGGATAGGCTTGTTCCCCAAAACGTTCTTGAATACTGGGTTCTTCCTCTGATTCAGTTTCCTGTGGTGTTGATTGTTTTTCCTCAGACGCTTCTTCCTCTGCTGGGCTATCAGATTGTTCTGATTCTACTAAATTATTGTCAGATTCTTCTTGTTCTGATTCTGGGGATGTGGTCGCGACAGAGTCTTCTGGTTGTTGTTTACCTTGTTCATAATCCGGTTGGGGAGGGGTATTAGCTAGTTGACTGAGAAGAAAGTACGCCGTGGCAGCACCCACCCCTGATAAAATTAAGATGCCAATGATAAATCCTAAAATAAATTGTATAACAGCAGAAATTTTCATAAGCCAATTTGGGGTTAAAGACTAAGGGTATTATCACGGGAGGCTTTACGAGCTTTTCCAGCACGAACCCACTCTTTGAGAAAGGCAATTTCCTCTTTAGCAGTACGGGCAAGGGGAACAATTTGACTCGCTGCCTGTAAGATATCCTCGGTAGTAAAGTCGCGATTTTCACTAAAGCCAATGTGCATGGCTTCAATTAAAGTTTGCTCAATTTCTGCTCCCGAAAACTCAGGTGTTTCGTAAGCCAATCGATCCAGATCATAATCTTTGAGATTATAGGGACGCAGATGAGACAGGTGAACTGAAAAAATTTCTTTTCGTTCCTGTTGAGTGGGTAAATCAACAAAGAAGATTTCATCGAATCGCCCTTTACGAACCATTTCTGGGGGAAGTGCTTGCACATTATTGGCTGTGGCAACTACAAAAACGGAAGAGGTTTTTTCCGCTAACCAAGTAATAAAGGTTCCAAATACCCGACTACTGGTGCCAGAATCTCCTTCTCCTGTTAAGCCTGCAAAGGCTTTATCGATTTCATCAATCCAGAGGACGCAAGGGGCAATGGCTTCTGCTAGGCTAATCATTTGTCGGGTGCGAGATTCTGATTCTCCCACTAAGCCACCAAATAAGCGTCCCACATCCAGTCGAAGCAGGGGTAAATGCCAATCATGGGCAATGGCTTTAGCGGTGAGAGATTTGCCTGTTCCTTGAATTCCCACCAGTAATAGTCCTCGTGGATGGGGGAGACCATAGGCGCGAGCGCGATCGCTGAAAGCTCCCCCTCGTCGTAGCAACCAGTCTTTTAGGTTGTCTAAGCCACCAATGTCGGAAATAGCTTCGGTGGTGGGAAAAAAGTCCAAGATTTGAGTTTGGCGAATGGATTGGCGTTTTTCTTCTAGGACTAAATCCACATCTTCTGGTTGCAGTTCCCCATGATCGGCGATCGCGCGGGTTAATACCCGTCGAATCCGCTCTAGGGATAATCCTCTAGCGGAACGAACAAACGCATCCAGTTGTTGTTCGGGTAAAGTTTGAGGAATCCCGCTAATTAACTGTTCAATTTCGGTTTTAATTTCCTCACTATTGGGAAGGGGAAATTCCACCACCGTCAATACTTCCGTTAAATCAGAAGGAATAGAAATCTCTGGGGAAACTAAAACTACATTAATGGGTAGGGATTTTAGTTTACGAGCAAGATTGCGCAGTTTTCGGGAAACAGAAATATCCTCTAGGAAGCGGTGAAAGTCTCGTAAAATAATCACCGCTCCATTTCCAGTGGGAATTTTTTCAATATATTCTAGAGCTTGTAAGGGATTACGGCGGGCTTCCCCTGCGTTATTGGGATTATCTTGATAGCCCTCCACAAAATCCCAGATATAGACAGCGCGATCCCCTACCCGTTTCGCCGATTCAGCGATCGCGCTTTCCACTCGTTCTTCCTCAAAGGTAGGAATATAAATCAAGGGATAACAAGCCCGAAGGAGTAATTCAAACTCCTGACGAAAACTCATCCTTCTTCTCCATCATTTGGCAATTTTTCTTTCAATGCTGCCAAAGCTGCCCACCGTTGATCTACCATCGGTGGATCATGATAGTCATACTCCCCAGTAGCGGATTCTCCACTTAATTGGCGCATGGGCAGTTGCAAGGAAAACTGCTCATACAGCCACGTTTCTGGGTCAAAATACCCTTGTGCCGGCAAACTTTCGGTTAATTCTTCTGGGGCAACTTCTTTTTCCCCTTGGGGTTCCCCATCAACCCATTCCGATTGCAGCCAAATTAATTCACTGGTGTCAACGGTTAAACGCTGATTATATTGTTGCAAGCTGCGATCGCAGATCAGGGTTTTAATGGTTTCTGCATTCGCTGACACCTGTAAATAATCGCCATAATGAGTGACCATCATGGTTCCGCGTACGGGGGTCAAGGTATCTAACCCTGACAGAAATGTTTTCACTTCTAAGGTCTCACTTTTTTTGGGGGCAGTGAGTAACCGTGGAATATAAATGGGTTCCATCATGGCTGCTACCGTTAGTCACCATCAATCTTGTCGTTGAACCACTAAACGGCGTTCCGGATCTTGTCCGCGACTTAAGGACTTAATGCCATCATACTGTTTTAAGAACTGATGAATTTGTCGGCGTTCTGCTGAGGAAAGGGAATCGAGTTCAACTTCTTCTCCCGTTTCCTGAACTTGCCAAGCCGTTTTTTCTGCTAAGACTCGTAACTCTTTTTCCCGTTGTTTGCGATAGCCTTGGAATTCAATGGTATAGGCACATTGGGATTCGGCAGGTAAGTTGATATTGAGCAAGGTATTGGCTAAATATTGAATGGCATCTAAGGTTTTGCCCGTATCTGCCAACAATGCTTTTGCCTGTTCCCTGTTCAATTGACTACCATCAATCACCAACCAAGGGTTACTATCAGCAATGGTAGTTTCCGAGTCAGGACTGGGATAAGATAACTCCACCGAAGTGGGGAGACCCATCAGGGCTAGAACCTCTTCTAACCACTGTTGACCTCGAGTAACATCTTGCTCCATTGTTAGGCTTTTTCCTTTTCTTTTTCTTTTTTGCGAGAACGTTTTTCAAAGGGTAATTCTTCTTCCCCTTTTTGCTGTTTTTCTTGTTCCTCCACCAATTTTTGCAAGTTTTCGGGTAACGGTTCGCGCATCAGAATTAAGGTTTGAACCGTCTGGAAGATATTGGCAATCACAATATACATTAAGACCCCAGCCGGAAGCGGGAAGAATAGAAACATTCCCGTAAATAGAATCGGGGTCAATTTCATAATTAACTGTTGTTGGGAGTTATCTCCCGATCCCCCCGATTGACCTGACAGTTGTTGGTTGGCATAAAGGCTAATACCAAAAAACAGAACCATTCCCAAAATATCCCAATGAATGGTCCCATCTTCGCCAACGACACCAACACGGCCCAATGCTTCAATAAATAGGAAGCCTTCATTTTTAGCCACCCCAGGGAGACTCGCTTTCAGGGTTACTTCTCCTGGCGCGATCGCGGTAATATTGCCGTCTTCATCGATTTCCACTCGTTGTTGACCTTGAACGACTTCCCAATTGGGATGGATATCGCTTCCTGCTTGGGCGGTTAACTCATCTAAGGATTTACCTTGTTCGGTTTGAAATTCAAATTCCGTTGTTTCACCAACGCCCAAGTTTTGATTGGGAAGTACCCCTAAAATTTTGTAATGGGTATCATCCGTAATATAAACATTTTCCGCTTTGGTGGTTACCGGTTGGGGTTGCACGGACTCAATTTGTTCTTGAGGGAAAATTTGTAAATCTACGGTATAGTCCACCTCAGCAAACGGTGATCCCCGCAATGTCGCAAATAAAGCAAACAGAATCGGCATTTGTAAGATGATGGGAAAACACCCCGCCAAGGGATTGCCATACTCTTTATAAACAGCGCTCATTTCTTGGCGTTGGCGTTCTGGATCATCTTTATACCGTTCTTGTACTTCTTTGACCCGCTTTTGCATTGCGGGTTGAGCAATGCGCATCCGCCTCATACTGCGGATGGAAGTAGCACTCAATGGGTAGAGGGCAAAGCGAATCACTAGGGTTAAAGCAATAATCGCAAAGCCATAGCTGGGCACAATCTCATGGAAAAAATCCAGGATTGGCAGCATTATGTTGTTGGAAAGAAATCCGATCCCTAAATCCATTCGTCTTTGATTAAGCGTCTTTCGCGTACGGTTTTCTCTGTTTTAATGTATCGAATCTTTTAGCTGATTCGATGAGGGGCTTATCACCAATTTAACGAGTTGTAATGGTTTCTAACGATTTGCCCGTTTTATCAGCGACTTTTTCAGCAATATAGTCATGAATTTCGCGGAAATTAGGCACGGCTCGCATTTCAAGGCGACTCTTATCTTGTAAAGTTAAAATAATATCTCCCCATAAGCCAATGCCACGGGGAATTTTAACTAATTTAGCAATTTCAGTATAGACCACATCCGTGCGATCGCGCCCTCGCCATCCGCCAGTAATGGAAATCCGACGATCCGTAATCCGATACCGTAGCCATAAGGCACGAACTACGGCACCTGCGGTTAAGGGTAAAAAAATGACAGTCACTCCTAATGCCAGATGAATTAATAAGTCCCCAATGTGAGGACCCCCTTCATAATACACGCTTTCTTTAATCCCCATGTAGCACCTCTGATTCTATTAATAACTGCCTTAATTCTTGCAAAAAATCTTCATATTTGCATCCTACGGCAGAGGGTTTTACAACCACGACCATTTTCCAACCTGAGGATAACTGAGGCAACAATGATCGGATAATGGCACGAAGTTGCCGTTTAATGCGATTCCGAATCACTGCCTTTTTACTGACTTTTTGGCTAATGGAGATGCCAATTTTGGGTGGTGGGAGAGTTGCCTCTCCCGAGTGGGGGGAAACATCTTTCAACGCTCGAACAATTAAATATTTCCCAGAACAACGAAGTCCTTTTTGATAGACTTGTTTAAATTCCTTACGATGTTTGAGCCGATTGGCTTTTGGCAAGCCCACTATTGTTTTCTTTTATCTACAATGATAAACGTTTCCGACCTTTCCTTCGACGGGCATTAATTACTTTTCTACCACTGCGAGTCCGCATTCTCGCCCGAAACCCTGAGCGTCGTTTTTGTTTTAAGCGAGTGCCACAAAGGGTTTGTTTTGTCATGAATCCTCCTGTTGTCCAATGTCAGAAGTAATATTTTAACAAAATGGAGACGGGGAGCGTTATTGCCCCCCGCCAGTTTAACTCACAAAGGAACGAACATTATTTGGTTTCAGAGAATTCTGCATCAATAACGTCATCACCATCAGATTTACTACTGCTGCTGGAGCTAGCACCGCTAGTGCTACCATCATTGGCACTAGCACCATCTCCTGCAGCAGCACCACCAGCAGCTGCCCCAGCATCTCCTTGTTCTTGATAGACATTAGAACCAATGCTGTAGAGAACTTGTTGTAGTTCTGGCATTAATTTTTGAATTTGCTCATCATCTTCTTGGTTGATGGCTTCTTTCAGTTGACTGACTAAGTCTTCTGCTTTGCTTTTCTCATCGGCGGGAACTTGATCACCGAGTTCATTAAGCTGCTTCTCGGCTTGATAGACCAAAGAATCCGCTTGGTTTTTCCGCTCGATTTGTTCGCGACGTTTTTTGTCTTCTTCTGCGTTTTTCTCAGCTTCATCCACCATGCGTTCCACTTCTTCTTCAGGAAGCGTGGATGCCCCAGTAATACTGATGGACTGTTCTTTTCCGCTACCTTTATCCTTAGCAGTGACATTGAGAATGCCATTAGCATCAATATCAAAGGTTACTTCGATTTGGGGCACACCACGAGGGGCGGGTGGAATCCCATCTAAGCGGAAGGTTCCCAAGCTCTTGTTGTCTTTAGCAAACTCGCGTTCCCCTTGCAGAACGTGGATTTCAACGTTGGTTTGCCCATCAACGGCAGTGGAGAAGGTTTCGGTTTTCTTGGTGGGAATGGTGGTATTGCGCTCGATCATGGTGGTCATGACACCACCGAGGGTTTCCACACCCAGCGATAATGGAGTAACGTCTAACAGCAGGATATCTTTAACTTCACCGGATAAGACGCCACCTTGGATAGCAGCCCCAGCGGCAACCACTTCATCAGGGTTAACGCCCATATGGGGATCTTTGCCTAATTTTTTCTTAACTAGCTCTTGCACAGCCGGAATACGGGTTGAACCCCCAACCATTACAATTTCGTCAATTTTGCTCTTATCCAGTTTGGCGTCTTTGAGGGCATTTTCTACAGGAACGCTGCAGCGATCAATCAAATCTTGGCAAATTTCTTCAAATTTGGCCCGCGTGATACTCATCTCTAAATGTTTGGGGCCTTCTTGAGTGGCGGTAATAAAGGGTAGGTTAATATCGGCTTGGGTAACGCTAGACAGTTCGATTTTTGCTTTTTCTGCTGCTTCCGTTAAGCGTTGCAGGGCTTGCTTATCTTGACGGAGATCGATGCCTTCTTGTTTCTTGAATTCATCGGCAATATGGTCAACGATTTTCTTATCAAAGTCGTCACCACCGAGGTGAGTATCCCCAGAAGTGGCTAACACTTCAAATACACCATCGCCCACTTCTAAAATCGAAACGTCAAATGTGCCGCCGCCTAAGTCAAAAACTAAGATGGTTTCATTGCTTTTTTGATCTAAGCCATAGGCTAAGGAAGCAGCGGTGGGCTCGTTAATGATACGCTTAACATCTAATCCAGCAATTCGCCCTGCGTCTTTGGTTGCTTGCCGTTGCGAATCGTTAAAATAGGCAGGAACGGTAATAACAGCTTCTGTAACATCTTCGCCAAGATATTTACTGGCATCTTCGACCAGTTTCCGTAGCACTTGTGCGGAAATTTCTTCTGGGGCAAACTGTTTGTCTTGATTGGGGCATTCTAATTTAACATTGCCCTCAGAGCGTGTCACTTGATAGGAAACTTCTTTGGCTTCCTCTTCAATTTCGTCGTACTTGCGACCAATGAAACGCTTAACCGAGTAAAATGTATTCTCGGGGTTCATTACCCCTTGACGCTTAGCAATTTGCCCCACTAGGCGATCGCCGTTTTTAGCATAAGCAACAACTGAGGGGGTGGTACGGAATCCTTCAGCGTTAGAAATAACAGTGTGTTTTCCCCCTTCCATAACAGCGACGCAGGAGTTGGTTGTTCCTAAATCAATTCCGATAACTTTTGCCATAAGAAATTACTCCTTTAACTTGCTACAATATTGATTTAATTTGAATTTGCTCTACCCTCCATTCTGGAGAGATGAGAGAATGGTTACAAAGTGCAGGATACCGAACAAGGAGATGGCGGTTGTGCCATGCAATGGATGGGTTATTATTTTGTGCTGATGAGTCAACCCATTGCCGCTCAGAAACTAAGGGAGGTAATGGTGTTACCCTGCCGTGGGTGTGCTAAAACACCAATAATTCTAAAATGAAGAATTTTGAGCAATTAAGGAGACTATTAAACAATGCAAAAAATCCTGGTCATTGATGACAGTAAAATGATCAGAATGCGGGTTAAGGATATGTTGCCCTCAGACAACGTTGAGGTTGTTGAAGCCCGAGATGGTAAAGAAGGTCTGCAGTCCATTAAGTCTGAACAACCGCAATTGATCATTCTCGATTTTCTGTTACCTAAGCTAAGTGGTTGGGAAGTTTATCAAGAACTTCAAAATGATGCCAACTTGGAAGGAATTCCGCTTGTTATTATGTCAGGGCGAAAAGAGGAAGTTACGGAAAAAATTTCTGAACCCTTTGAAAACTTTGCTTTTGTGGAGAAACCTTTTGAACAGAATCAACTAGTTCAAGCTATTAAAGATGCCAAAGCAAAAGCCAATCAAAAAGCAACAATGCCTCCAGAACCAGAGGCTGAAGCAGAAGCAGAAACAACTTCTACTGAAAAAGCCAGTGACCAAGACATTGCTGCTTTGCAAACCAAGATGACGGAATTAGAAAACAAGCTCCAAACACTGGAGCAATCAGAAAGTCAACCCGACGTAACTTCCTTACAAACGAAAGTTAGTCAAATGGAAGAAAAAATGGAGAAAATGCAAAGGCAAATTGATCAACTTCATAAACAAATGAATCAATTAGTAACATTTATCAAGAAAAAACTTAATTAATCTTTGAAAGCGTCTCTATTATTTTTAATTTTGTAATGGATAAGCCAGCCAAATCTTGATATACAATTAATTTTGGTTTGACAGTTCCATAGGAGAATTCTTTATTTACGTATGATACTGCAATTTATTATTAAAGTCATTGCCTTATCTGCAGTTATTTCATTTCTTATTAAAATATTGGCTCCTTTCCTAGAAATTCAACCCTATAACGGGTTAGCAATCATGATTGTGTTAACACCTAGTATTGTTTTAGGAGCGGTTTTATTTCGCCGATTTGTGCAATCGTGAGGATTTATTACTGTGACTTTTGGAAAATGGCTTGGTATTGTTGCATTTGCTCTTTCTTTATACGTTCTCTGGCAAATTAAACAGTTACTGTTACTAGTTTTTACAGCAGTTGTTATTGCCAATGCACTCAATATGCTCGTTCGGCAATTTCAACGCTTCGGAATTCCGAGGTTTACTGCTGTTATTCTTTCCATTATTTTATTATTATTTTCATTAGGAATATTTATTTTAGTGATTGTTCCTCCTTTTATTAATCAGTTAGAACAATTATTTGATTTAGTTCCACAAGGCATTAATCAACTCAATGATTGGTTAAATGCTTTGGAAAAACAAACGTCTCCAGAACTGTTAGAATTCTTACCTGATTTTACTCAATTTTTTCAACAAATTCAACCCATTATAAACCGTTTACTCGGGGGTGGTTTTACCTTCTTTTATACTACAGTTGGAATCATTTTGAATGTTTTATTAGTTCTCGTTTTAACGATTATGTTTTTACTCGATCCTACCCCCTATCGGCAAGGATTTATTCGTTTGTTTCCTTCCTTTTATCGACGACGGGTTGATGAAATTTTAGTTTTATGTGAAAAATCCTTACAAGGTTGGTTTATTGGTACGTTAGTTAGTATCGTTTTTTTATTAATTATTAGTTTTTTGGGGCTGTCTATTTTAGATATTGAAGCAGCATTGGCACAAGGAATGCTAACGGGATTACTAACATTTATTCCCAATTTTGGTCCTGTTTTAAGTGTGATTCCGCCCATGGCGATCGCGCTTTTGGATACGCCTTGGAAAAGCCTAGCTGTATTAATTTTTTATATTGTTCTCCAACAAGTGGAAGGGAGTTTGGTTACTCCCTATGTCATGGCACAACAAGTCTCACTATTTCCTGCCTTTACGTTATTAGCTCAAGTATTTTTTGCGACGTTCTTTGGTGTTTTAGGATTATTATTAGCACTGCCTTTAACTGTTGTTTGTCAGATCTGGATTCGAGAAGTTTTAATTAAAGATATTCTCGATCAGTGGAGTGGCCATAATTAAGTTATTATTAATTGTTTTGACAAATTTCAATTAATCCTAGTTTGCGAATTAAAAATTGTCCTTGTTCCGTTAGCATCAGTTGGGAATACCCTTTTCCTGCTTGTTCTTGTTCATCAGTTCCTTCATGATGTTTAATCACAATTGATATATACCGTGTTAGTGGATATTTCTGGTCTCGAAAAACTGACCAATTTAATTGGTTTTGCTTAGATTGTTGTTGACATTGTTCTGCACTAATGACCGAATCCCCTTTATAGGGGGCAATAAAACTATTTTCCTGTTTTCCTAATGCTAACGGTTTAACTCGACAGTCTGGAATCAGTTCTGAAGCTGCCCCATAATAAATTGCTCCTGGGTTATTTGCGACTTGTTTAATCCCAGCAGCATTATTGTTAACTAATTTCACATGAGATTCCAATTGCGGTTTGTTAACGACTTGGTTTAAAAATAAGGTAACTCTTTCTGTGTCTTGTTTTTTTTGAGAATAGGGGACAATGGGTAAATCAGGCCCGTTTAGTTCTTGCCAATTGCGAATGTTACCTCGATAAATTTCTCTTAATTGTTCCACAGTTAATCCTGCAATGCTGTCTAATTGATGGTTAACAATGATCCCAAATCCGTCAATCGCAACTGGAATTTGTTCTAACCAAGCTCCTTGGTTTTCTGCCTTTTGCTGTTCTTGATCCCTTAAAGGACGGGATAATATCGAAAAACTAACATCATTATTGAGGAGTTGTTGCACTGCTGTTGTTGAATCTGAAGTTTGAGAATAATTTAAACGAAAATCAGGATAAATTTGCTGGATTACAGGATCAATATGGTAGGCAATCGGTTTCCAAATATCACTACCACTATAGGTAGAACGACGATCAGCGAGATTAATATGATTTTTCACTTCAACCAAGTTATCTAAGCACTCGAAGGTGGGAAGCCGTAAAAATAAATATAAACTAACTGCAAATACAACAATAGAAGTCAGTAACGATCCCAATAAAATTGGATGTTTACGGGGATGATTACTCATAGATTACATTTAGAGGGGATCGATGGAGAAAATATGAATATTTTAAGATAATGTTTTTTCTTTGATCAAACGATAAAGAGAAATTAGCGCGATCGCGCCAGCACTCCCCGCTCCCATAGCAGCTAGGGTTCTAGCAAGGGTTAAATCACGTAAAATGGGAACAAACAAAATTAAAGCAAAAGTAACTCCGCCGATAATCCACAAATCAATTCCTTGTATGATTTTTTTCCACAGAGCATAAATCAATCCCCCCATCAGCATTCCCCATAGTCCCATACTAATGGCAGGTTCCACCCAAATACTGTTTAAAGCAATTAATAATGAGGTTGCAATTAACCCCGTTAAGCCAGCATCAAGCAACCATTCCCAAAGTTGTCGAGAAACTGGATTTTGCGGTAAGGGATTCACTTTAGTGGGAATATCCTTTTGTTGTGTCGGATTAACATGATTAACGGTTTTGGGGGGAGAGATTTGAACCTTCTCTTGCGGTTCATTGGTTGGATGATGTAAGGCATTTAAAATGTCCTCTGCTGATTGAAAGCGATGCCTAGGGGTTTTCAAAAGCATTTTTTCTAAGAGGTTTTGTAATTGCTCGCTAATGTCAACTTTGTCCTGCCAACACCATTGGTTATCGTAAAAATCGTATAATTCTTGGATGGGTTGACCTGCTAGTAAACGAACACAGGTTGCTCCAAGGGCATAAATATCTGTGGCAGGATAAACTTTTCCTCCCTGCATTTGTTCTGGGGGAGCATAGCCGACTGAATAAATTCCTGTGGAGGAGGGTTGATCGGTAGCCCCTGTTACTTGTTTGACGGCTCCAAAATCTAGTAAGTAAAGTTTTCCAGCGCGATCGCGCATAATATTAGAAGGTTTAATATCCCGATGAATGGAATTATGTTGATGAACAAAGTTTAAAACGTTCAACATCTCTTCAAGAATTTCGAGGATTTCATTCTCAGTTAATTTCCCTTTACGCTTAACTTCCTGTTCGAGGGTTTCACCATCAATATATTCTTGAACAATATAAAAAAACTCCCTTTGTTCTTGTTCCTCTGAACGATCATTAATCAAAGGAAAAAAGGCGTATAAATCAGGAATTTGGGAATGTTGATTACCTAAAATTTCTAATGCTTCGGCTTCTCGGCTAAATAAATCTTCAGCAACTTTTAATTTTTTCCGACTTAACTGAGGTGAGGGTTGGAACTGTTTAATGACACATTGACGAAATTGGACACTATGGCGATCAAACCCTAAGTAAGCTGCCCCAAATCCCCCTTTTCCTAAAAGTTTTTCTGGAATATATCGCCCACCTAAAATTTGAGGCATTTCACAAGTTTCACAATATTTTTGTTGAGCAGTGGTTAAATTAGACGGATCATCTAATTCTGGAAACTCATTAATGGGTTGAGAACAGTTGGGGCGAGTACAATAGGTTTTCATCATTAAACACAGGTCTGAAACCCTGTTCTGTACGACATTAATTTGTTTGAGTGGAAAGGAACAGGTGCAGAAGTTGTCAAACGCGATCGCTGCCATTCATTTTAAACGCTTGAGAGGGGTTTCTATCCTCAGACACGTTAATAACCATGATGCTACGGTGAGAAATTACCTACCTTAGTCAACCAAGACAATGGAAACCACTGATCTGATTTTCCTAACCTTAGGAGGACTATTTTCAGGGATTCTTGCGGGATTTTTGGGAATTGGTGGCGGCGTCATCCTTGTTCCCATTTTAGTCACCTTTGGTTATCTCCCAGTGCAGTCAGTTGCCACCAGTAATCTCGCGATTTTGGTTACCTCAATGGCAGGTAGCATTCAAAACTGGCGTATGGGCTTTCTCAATTGGCATCAGGTGATTTTACTGGGTTTACCTGCCGTTATAACAGCGCAATTGGGCGCGTTTTTAGCGAATTGGTTTCCATCTTATTTATTACTGGCAGCGTTTGCAGTACTATTACTGGCTAATATTTATCTGGCGGAATTACGCAAGCAATTAGCGCAAATCGGGGGTGATCCCGTTCCAAGATTAAGCCCTACTCTTGCCCGTGTGATTACAGGTGGATTAGCAGGATTGTTAGCGGGATTGTTTGGGGTGGGTGGAGGAGTGATTATGGTTCCGTTACAACTGTTACTATTGGGAATTCCCATTAAAACGGCGATTCAAACCAGTTTAGGCGTGATCGTTATGACAGCGATTTCTGCCTGTGTTCGTCATGCTTTCGCTGGGAATGTGTTACTCGCCCCAGGCTTAATTTTAGGGCTCGGTGGTTTAATTGGTGTTCAATTTAGCACTCGATTTTTGCCAAAATTGCGCGATCGCGCCGTCAGTTTGTTATTCAAAACCATGCTAGCAGTTCTTTCCCTCTATATGTTTTTCCAAGCATGGCAAGCCTATCCCCGCCCTTGACTATGCATTTGATGAATGATTTCCCTACATTTATGGGTCACACTTTCTAAAATATCCCGTTTATTTGAGACTGGGGGTTCAAGGGGTTCAGCAATCCGTACGGTAATCGGGGGAAAGGGTGATCCCTTTTGCTGAATTTTCTCGGTTCCCCATAAACTGACAGGTAATAGGGGAACTTGGGCTTTTGCTGCAATCATAGCTGCCCCTAACTTGGGGTCTGTAATTCGCCCATCAGGGGTACGTGTTCCTTGCAGAAAAATGCCTGCAGCCCACCCCTGTTCAATGGTTTTGAGGGCTTGGCGAATGGCACTGCGATCAGAGGCAGAACGTTTCACAGGATATGCTCCATACAGAGAAATCCCTTGTTTAAGAATGGGAATTTCAAATAATTCTTCCTTTGCCATGTACGCCACTGGGCGACCGACACAACAGGATAATAGCGGAGGATCACACAGGCTACCGTGATTGCTGACAACCACTAATCCCCCTTTTTTGGGAACATTTTCTTGACCGTAAAGTTTGCCCCGATAATAGAAATTAAACATGGGGCTAACCACCGACCATTTAAATAGGTGGTACAGAATTAAATTAGTAATCGGTTCGCGATCGCGCACTAAATCCCCCATTAATAATTACCATTTCAATGTGGCTGCTTCAATGCCCTGTTCTCGCCGAATCTTACCATCTTTTTCAAACCAAGCAATAATTTGCTCTGGGGTTAAATCTTCCACAGCAACCCCTTCTTGTTCGGCGATAATTTTCAGCAACCGGAAAGAAGAAATGGTTAGGCGAGTTAAAAATTTTTCTGGGGAAGAAAGGAGTGCTTTATCAACTTCTGCTGATTCTTGTTCAGTTAAAAATTGAATTGAATTATTATCAGTCATAATCACGTTTTATTTTATCACTTACGTTCGCTGTTATCTAGAAAATTTTATTTTAGTAAGCAACCCAACTTACGTTAATAAGCTAATTAAGGGGAGGTCAATGATTTAAGAACAACCTTATTTCTCCCTTATTAATTAACACCATAGAAAAATAACTATAGGAATTTCCTAAAACGAAATCAACTTAGCAATAATCGGATTTCAATTGAATCAAATAACCACAGCGATGTTCCCCATTATAAAGCCAGTGGGTACGTTCAACAGTGCAATCGGGTAGAATCGCTTTAAACATATCTAACTCGTAGCCACAGACACTCGGATAAGAGTCTGCAATGCTTAAAATGGCACAGTTATGTTCAAATAACAAATACTTGGGTCGCGTTTGATGATCAGATTCTTCTAAAGGCTGATATTCTGCCATATACCCTTCGGCTTGCCTCAGTTCCACAAGTTTAGCAATGCGTTGTTCTAGGGAACCGTCACCAATTTGTTCTCGGTAAGATTGAGCTTTCCGTTGCCATTGCTTTTCTAAAACCGTTTGCACTTGTTCTTCACCCGCCGTTTCTGCCAAAGTATGGAGAAAGGAAACCGCAAACTCGCCATAATCATCGGGAAGCTGATCTCGCCCCTTTTCAGTCAACTGATAAACATATTGGGGTCGTCCCATCCCATTTTGAACCGCTTCATGATAGACTAGCCCCTCTGTGCCCAATTCTTTAAGATGACGACGAGTAGCTTGGGGACTAATCTCAAGAACATCCGCTAATTCATGGGCGGTTGCCTGACCTTGCTTGAGGATATGCTGTAAAATATCCTGCTTTGTGGAACCTTGTCCTGTTTTAGTGATGGTGGCTGCTTTGCCCATATCTTTACCTTTTGCTGGATCAACGATTAGTTTGACAACATCTTAGTTGTTAATGTAATCTAAAAATAGTTAAACAACAAATATGTTTCGTAAGTAGGCTGTTAAAGGGTAGCAATTTAACAGTTCACTTAAAAAAGACGCTTAACAGAGGAAACACAGACGTCCATGACTGCAACTGAAGCCTTAATCAACCAACCCTATAAATACGGTTTTGTTACGGATATTGAAGCGGAAACGCTTCCCCGTGGCCTCAATGAAGATATTATCCGCATGATATCAGCCAAGAAAAATGAGCCTGATTTCATGCTAGATTTTCGTCTCAAAGCTTATCATCAATGGCTCAAAATGAAAGAGCCCAATTGGGCACACGTGGGATATCGTCCTATTGATTTTAACAATATTATTTATTATTCGGAACCGAAACAGCAACAGGAAAAGAAAGAAAGTTTAGACGAGGTTGATCCTGCTTTATTGGAAACCTTTGAAAAGTTAGGGATTCCTTTATCCGAACAAAAACGCCTCGGTAACGTTGCAGTAGATGCCATTTTTGATAGCGTCTCGGTTGCAACGACGTTTAAGGAAAAACTTGCAGAACACGGTGTAATTTTCTGTTCCATTTCCGAAGCCCTGCAAGAGTATCCCGAACTGGTGAAAAAATACATGGGTAGTGTTGTTCCCACCGGGGATAACTTCTTTGCTGCCTTAAATTCAGCAGTCTTTAGTGACGGTTCCTTTGTTTATGTTCCCAAGGGCGTGGAATGCCCCATGGAATTGTCCACCTATTTCCGCATGAATACCGACGAAGCCGGGCAGTTTGAACGAACCCTCATTGTTGCAGAAGAGGGAGCATCGGTTAGCTACTTAGAAGGGTGTACCGCACCCATGTATGACTCCAACCAACTGCATGCCGCGGTTGTGGAGTTAGTAGCCCTCGATGACGCTAACATTAAATATTCCACGGTTCAAAACTGGTTCGCTGGGGATAAAGAAGGCAAAGGTGGCATTTATAACTTTGTCACTAAGCGCGGACTGTGCAAAGGCAATAATTCTAAAATCTCTTGGACTCAAGTTGAAACTGGTTCTGCTGTTACGTGGAAATATCCCAGTTGCGTGTTAGCTGGCGATAATTCCGTTGGTGAATTTTACTCCATTGCATTAACCAACAATTATCAACAAGCGGATACTGGTACAAAGATGATTCACATTGGGAAAAATACCAAGAGTACCATCATCTCGAAAGGCATCTCTGCCGGTGAATCCAAAAATAGCTATCGCGGATTAGTCAAAATGGGACCCAAAGCAGATGGGGCAAGAAACTACTCCCAATGTGATTCCATGTTAATCGGCGATCGCGCTGAGGGCAATACCTTCCCCTATATCCAAGTGGATAATAACGAAACCAAAGTGGAACACGAAGCTTCCACGGCTAAAATCGGAGAAGAACAGCTGTTCTATTTCCTGCAACGGGGCATATCTGAAGAAGATGCTGTTTCCATGATTGTTAGTGGCTTCTGCAAGGAAGTCTTTAATCAACTTCCCATGGAATTTGCATCAGAAGCGGATAAATTACTGGGCTTGAAACTGGAAAACTCCGTTGGTTAAGGGGAATGCAGAATGGACTGTCGGATAGGTTGGAATAGCAGCGTTCCAACCTATTGCCTCAGCGAGATTGTATCGAAATGGTTGTCAACAAAGAGATATGAATCAACAAACAAACAATACACTGTTATCCATTAATAATTTACACGCCAAAGTGGAAGATACTCCCATTCTCCATGGCGTTAATTTAGAAATCAAAGCAGGGGAAATTCACGCCATCATGGGGCGTAATGGTTCCGGTAAAAGTACCCTCTCCAAAGTATTAGCAGGTCATCCTGACTACGAAATTACTGAAGGAGAAATTCTTTATCAAGGGGAAAATGTTGCAGAACTGGAACCAAATGAACGCGCCCTCAAAGGCATTTTTATGGCGTTCCAGTATCCCATTGAAATCCCTGGCGTTACCAATCTAGACTTCTTACGGGTTGCCTATAATTCTCACCTCAAAGCCCAAGGCAAAGAAGAAATGGATGCCTTTGACTTTGAAGACTTAGTGGAAGAAAAGCTGGATTTGGTCAAAATGGATCCCAGCTTTTTACACCGCAGTCTTAACGAAGGGTTCTCTGGGGGTGAGAAAAAACGTAACGAAATTCTGCAAATGGCATTACTAGAACCTAGTTTAGCAATTTTAGATGAAACTGACTCGGGGTTAGATATTGATGCCTTAAAAATTGTTGCCAATGGCGTCAATCAACTGGTTACCCCTGACAATGCCACCATTCTCATTACTCACTATCAACGTTTATTAAATTACATTGAACCTCACTATATCCATGCCATGGGCGATGGCAAAATCATTGCGAGTGGCGGTAAAGAGTTAGCCCATCAACTGGAAGAACATGGCTATGAATGGTTGTATGAACAATATACGCCCCAGGAGGTTAACGCTTAGCCATGAGTATATCAGTGTCTTCTCAGGATCAAATTGCCAATCAGGATCAGTTTCTATCCCAGCTAATCGATCAATGTCAGGGGAAAGCAAAGGGGGATTCCACCTTTGATGCTTGGCTGCAAAAACGACAGCAGGAAGCTGCAGGCTGGGTTTTAGAATCTAGAATGCCTCATCACAAAGATGAGGAGTGGCGATTTACCGATTTATCCCCTTTAGTAGAACATCACTATCAAAAGCGTCAAGTTTCAGAGATTTCCTCGGATTCGCTGCAATCATTTCATTTTGGGGAAGCAGAATCCGCGAAATTAGTCTTTGTCAACGGGCATTATTCCCCCAGCCTTTCTAACGTGAAGGATTTACCTGCGGGAGTAACCATCGGGAATTTAGCCAACTTAGATGCCCAACAACAATCGAAAGTAACTGATTATTTAACCCAGCAAGAAGGGGGAGAGGAATTATTTACTGCCCTTAATACTGCAGGATTTGACGATACTGCCGTGGTTTGGATTCCTTCCAATACCGAGGTGGAGACACCCATCCATCTATTGTTTTTATCAGTGGGGGATGACACCCCAACATTAATTCAGCCTCGGGCACTAGTGATTGCCCAAACCAGTTCCAAAGTCACGATTATTGAACAGTACGCAGGATTATCAGCAGCCACGCCTTATTTTAATAATCCCGTAACTGAGATGTGGGTTGCAGCGAATGCCGAAGTGAACCACATTCGCTTACAGCAAGAAGAATTGAATAGTTTTCAGATTGCTAAAACCGCTGTCACCCAAGCCCAAGATAGTCGCTATTATAGCTATCCCATTAGCTTAGGGGCACGATTGTCGCGCCATGATTTTGATGTCTTTCAAACCGGCACTCAAACTGCAACGCGGTTATATGGGTTAACCTTAGGCAATGGCGAACAGTTATCCGATACTCACAGCGCGATCGCGTTCCGTCATCCCCACAGTAAAGCGGATCAACTGCAAAAGAATATTTTAACTGATCGCGCCCGTGCTGTTTTCAATGGTAAAATATTTGTTCCCCAAGCTGCCCAATTAACGGATGCCGCCCAATTAAACCGTAATCTACTTCTATCGGAAAAAGCCCACGTTGATACCAAACCGGAATTAAATATTACCGCCGACAATGTGCAATGTTCTCACGGGGCAACAGTAAGTCAATTAGAAGCTGAGGAACTATTTTATCTACAGAGTCGGGGCTTAAATCGCCAATCAGCAGCGAATCTCCTTATTGATGGCTTTGCTGCTGAAATTATTAAGGAAGTACCTGTTGTGTCAGTGCAAAAACAACTATTTCGTCGTCTAGCCAACCGATTTATCAGTTAATCACAATGACTATTGCTACCACTCCATGTATTGCGGATCAAGTTCGTGGTGACTTCCCCATTCTCAATCAGGAAGTCAACGGGCAACAGCTCGTGTATTTTGATAATGCTGCGACTTCACAAAAACCCTTACCGGTTATTAATGCCTTAGACAATTATTATAAGAATCATAATGCCAATGTTCATCGGGCAGCCCATAGCTTAAGCACGCAAGCCACAGAAGGGTTTGAAGGGGCCCGCGATAAAGTCGCGCAATTTATTAATGCCACCTCTCGCAACGAAATTATTTTTACCCGCAATGCCACGGAAGCAGTGAATTTAGTTGCCTATGCCTGGGCACTGAATAATCTGCAACCAGGGGACGAAATTATTACGTCGGTGATGGAACATCACAGTAATATTGTCCCTTGGCAAATGGTAGCAAAACAAACTGGGGCAACCCTCAAACACGTGAGGTTAACACCACAACATACGCTAGATATCGAACAATATAAAAACTTACTATCAGAAAACACCAAATTAGTGGCACTGGTTCACATTTCTAACACCTTGGGTTGTATTAATCCGGTGGCAGAAATGACCCAGCTTGCCCACCAAAAAGGGGCGAAAGTTTTAATTGATGCTTGTCAGAGTGTGCCCCATATTCCAGTTGATGTACAAGCCATTGACTGTGATTGGTTAGTGGCAAGTGGGCATAAAATGTGTGCCCCGACAGGTATTGGTTTCTTATACGGCAAAGAAGATTTACTCCAGCAAATGCCTCCCTTTTTAGGGGGCGGAGAAATGATTGGGGAAGTCTTTTTAGACCACTTTACTACCGCAGAATTACCCCACAAATTTGAAGCTGGAACCCCAGCCATTGGGGAAGCTATTGCTTTGGGGTCAGCAGTGGATTATTTAAGCAACATTGGGATGGCAAACATCCAAGCCTATGAAGAAGAATTAACCCGTTATCTTTTCCAGAAATTAGAATCCTTTTCTAACTTAAATATTTATGGTCCCCTACCCACTGCAGAAGGCAAAGGGCGAGTTGCCTTAGTTTCCTTTAATGTGGAAAATCTCCACCCCAATGATTTATCACCGCTATTAGATTATGAAGGGGTTGCCATTCGTTCCGGGCATCATTGTACCCAACCCTTACATCGCGAATTAGGGGTATCTGGGAGTGCGAGAGCTAGCCTTTATTTCTACAATACAAAACAAGAAATTGATCACTTTATTAAAGCCCTACAAAATACCATTGATTTCTTTATGGAAATGATGGAATAAGGGGCTTGTTGGTTCCGTTTGGAATTTTTTACTGAACCTTGAGCCAACTTTTAGGGACGATGTTCACTCCATCGCCCCATCCCTGACAGGACTAGCTACCACCGACGATGAGGTTGGGGTAGCAATTTATGCTTTATTCAGGTCAATCCCCATTTCATTTGCCATCTTTTGAACGCCCTTTTTATTTAAAGTTTTGATGGCTTTTGTAGAAAGCGTAAGTTTGACCCAACGATTACCTTCGGGCCACCAAACACGCTTGGTATGTAGGTTAACCTGTTGTAACTTTTTATTACGACGATGAGAGTGAGAAATGGCAAAAGCATTGTTAGCTCGTTTGCCAGTGAGTTGACAACGACGACTCATCAGCAGTGTCCTCCAAAAAAACAATCCGCTCTCCATCATATCAAGCAAAAAAATAGAGACAGCTAAATGGTATTGGCATTATCATTATTGACATATGATGAAGTAATTCAATCAAGTTGAAGTTAATAATGCAGAACAATGTCTTCCTCAATCACTTCCCCAATTCTGTTAGTGGATGGATATAACATAATCGGGGCTTGGTCTGAACTAAAGTCCTTGCGCGATCGCGCTGATTTAGAATCCGCTCGCGATCGATTGGTTGAAATTTTAATCAACTATACGACAGCCCAAGGATATCACACTCAAATTGTCTTTGATGCTCACTTCCAAGCCTCCCCGAAATATCAACAACACTTAACTGCGTATCTATCAGTGTATTACACCGCCTATGGTGAAACGGCTGATACGTTTATCGAAAAATTTTGTGCCACCAATGCAGGTCAAGGTGGCATTAGCAAAAAACGAATCATTGTTGCTACCTCCGATCGCGCTCAACAACAAACTGTCTTAGGATATGGGGCGGAATGGCGGTCTGCTCAACAATTGGCAAATGATATTGCCTTATCGAAACGAACGACCAGAACCAAGCAGCGATCGCGCTCTAAACCCCAAGGGCGATTAATCAATAACCTTGATCCCAAAGCGCAAAAAAAGCTGTCAAAACTCCGTTATGGCTCGTTTTAAACAACTGTTTCCAAAAAAATTTTTTAGCTTGTTCTTGACAGTCCCAAAATCCTAAGCTATTCTAGCGAAAGGTAGAGAGGACGAGCCCCCATCGTCTAGCGGCCTAGGACACCTCCCTTTCACGGAGGAGACAGGGATTCGAATTCCCTTGGGGGTACTCAAAAAGGAGAGTCTCGGGTTCGCCTGAGGCTCTCTTTTTGCGATCTCACGATTGTTAGTAAAATTGTAAGTAGTTCATACACCAAATTATGACTCTCACGCAGGAACAAAAACAGGAAATTATCAACCAGTTTCAACTTCACGAAACAGATACCGGTTCCACAGAAGTGCAAGTTGCCATCTTAACCAACCGCATTATACGGTTAACAGAACATCTCAAATCCAATGATAAAGATCATGCCTCACGACGAGGACTGCTAAAATTAATTGGTCATCGTCGGAGTTTGTTATCCTATTTGCAGAAAGAAGATGAACAACGATATCAAGATTTGATTAAACGACTTGGTATTCGTGGCTAACTGGGAGAATTATGGCTTCTCAATCAGAACAACAGCGCGATCGCTTACCCTTTGAACCGGCAAAAAAACAAAAAAAATCCAATCAAACGACCGCGAAAACAGAGACACAGCAGACACAATCAAACGAGCCATCCTCTTCGCAACAGCAACGTAAGGCTCAAGCAACTCTCTCTGCTATTCCCGAAGTTGTGAGTAAACGGATGGTGCGTCGGATGGCTTTCTTTTCAGGTATTCCCACTAGTTTGGGGATTTTGAGCTTTTTTGCATTTTATTGGATTGTGTCTAATGAATTGTTAGAATTACCGCCCTATACGGTGGTGGTTGTGAGCATGGGGTTATTTGGATTGGGCGTGTTAGGACTCAGTTACGGACTAATTTCTAGTTCTTGGGATGAAAAGCGAGTCGGAAGTTTGTTTGGTTGGGAGGAATTTACCATGAATTTTAAACGCATTATCTCTGCTTGGCGTAGTGCCCGAAATGAATAAATCAATTCTTTTCTTAATTGCAAATTAAACTGAAATTCGGAAACATAGATCATAAATTGGCAAATAGGTTTTTTATTTTGATAGACCGAATACAGCAATAATAAGGACATAATTACCATGATCATTGTAATGAAAGTCGGTTCCCCCGAAGAAGAAATTAACCGCATCTGTGAAGATTGTCGAAGCAAAAATCTGACCCCAGAAAAAATTGTTGGTCAGCACAAAGTCGTTGTGGGATTAGTTGGGGATACTGCCTCCATGGATCCCATCCAAATCCAAGAAATGAGTCCTTGGATTGAAGAGGTAGTTCGTGTTGAGCAACCCTTTAAGCGGGCGAGCCGAGAATTCCGTCATGGTCAACCCAGCGAGATTGTGGTGAATACCCCTGAAGGTGCGGTTACGTTCGGGGAAAATCACCCAGTCGTATTAGTTGCCGGTCCCTGCTCGGTGGAAAATGAGGAAATGATTGTGAAAACGGCGAAATCTGTCAAAGCAGCAGGGGCAAAATTTTTACGCGGGGGTGCCTATAAACCGCGTACCTCTCCCTATTCGTTCCAAGGTCATGGGGAAAGTGCCTTAGGCTTGTTGGCAACAGCACGAGAAGAAAGTGGTTTAGGTGTCATCACCGAAGTCATGGACACCGCCGATGT
>JAHEOB010000020.1 GCA_018610095.1 Halothece sp. MAG | reverse complement strand
CCAAAGTTGATTGGTGGCGAATTGGCGAACCTTCTCGTCTTCATCTCTTAAGTTTTGCAATAACTTGCTGAGGTTATGCTCCATTGTCAATCCATATGCTGTGACACGACTACTTCTATTTTGCGATGGTTTGACTGAAAACAGCAGGGGGCATCCAAGGGGGAATTACAAGCCAGAAATGGGATGGACATTTTGTGCCCAACCCCATGACATGTTTATTCTTCTTTGTCTGATTCTTGTTGTTGTTTGTTCTTGACTTCTGGCATCCAGTTGGGACGTTCCGCTTCTTCCCAGCCGGGAGGACGTTTGGAATTATACCAAGCAATTGAGCCAATGGTAATAGCGGCAATAAAACCAATGACATAAACGGCGGTAACGGATAAGGGCAAACCACCGCCACTTGCTTCTCCTGCAGCTTCTGCCTGCATTAACAGATTCATCATCGTTACTTTCCTAATTCGATTAAAGGCAATCTTACCAAAGTCTGTTCCTCCCATCGTCTATCTCGGGTACAATTTTCCCTTGGAAGTGGCAATGGGCAGTAATGATTTCCCCTAAGTTTCAAGTGTTAAAGTTGTTGAGAGATAAGTTATTAAGTAATCAAAAATGACACCAAAAAGAATTTTGATCTTAGTCGTTATTGGAATCATCGCGATTTCCTTGATTGGGGTGTCAGTTTTCCCTCTAATTACTGCTTCTAATCAACAACAAACGCCTAACCAATCGGCTACGGTTAATGAACAACAACAGGATTTGCAAGGTCAAATTTCCGCCTATGAAGAGCTGTTAGAAGAGAATCCGGAAAATGAACAAGCCCTACAAGGATTATTAGAGGCGCGGTTGCAACAAGGGAATATTCAAGAGGCGATTGAACCTTTGCAAAAGTTAGCGGAACTCCATCCTGAGGAAACAGCTTATCAGATTCTTCTAGCCCAAGCGAAACAGCAAACAGGGGATTTAGAGGAATCAGCCCAAGCCTATCGCAGCATTCTTGAGGAACAACCAGGAGAAATTCGCGCTTTACAAGGATTAGTGACACTGTTATTGCAACAAGAACAACCTCAAGCTGCCATTGGTCAATTACAGGAAACATTGGAATTAGCCAAGCAAGAAGATACTGATATTGATCAAGTGGAAGTTAAGTTGCTATTAGCGCAAGTTTATAGTGGTATGGAAAATTTTGATGACGCGATCGCGCTATATGAGGAAGTAGCACAACAGAATCCCGGTGATTTTCGCCCCATATTAGGACAAGCATTAGTATTTGAACAACAGGAGAAAAATCAACAAGCGAAGCGCCTCTATGAAAAAGCGTTTGATTTAGCACCTGCTGATATTAAGGATCAAATTCCCCAAATGACGTCACTTTTAGATGAGGAAAACTCCGCTTCCGGCCAAGAACCAAGTTCTAGTACAGAAGAAGATATGCCAAATTTACCCTTAGAAGAAAGTGAAGAATAAGCGATTTATTTTGATCGATTTTGGTCTTGGTTAAACGCTTGGTTAAGTTCTTGCCAAGCAGATTGGAAGCCAGATTTGATGTGATCAAATGCCTCTCCACTGGCTTCCTGGATTTCATTCAGCCGTTTTTGCATGCTTTCTTGTTGTTCATTTAAATGATTCATTTGTTTTTCTAATTCTGCTTTTCTTTGTTCATTGGCTTGGGCTGCTTTGGCTTTTAAATCCTCAAGTCTTGATTGGATTTCTGCTAAGTTTTCTTTGATTTGTTCTTTATTATTCTGCTGTGACATGCTAATTTCTTCCTCAGTTAAGTTGGCAATTTTTATATGAATTATAGCAATGAGAGTTGTTTGATTGCCTATGCCCTTAGACTAGAATTTCTGTATTATAATGATTGCTATTGTTTAATTCAATGTAACAATCGTTTTTCCCAATCGCATAACTGACAGTTCGTTAGGAGAAAGTTTTGAAAACTGTCACCTATAGAGACAAAAAATATTATGATAAAATTGAGAACCTAGATAGTCACTGATCAAGCCATTTATGCACCGTATTGCAGCAACACCGGGTGGTTGGACTCCTGACACAGAAGGGGTTGTTTTTATTGAACAAAGTCCAGCTTCAATTGTTATTTTAACCGCAGCTGACACCGATATTCAACTGTTAGCAACGGCAGTTGCCCAGCTTCCGTCTGACTTCCCAGAAGTGCGAGTTGCCAATATTTTAAATTTACAGCAAGAATTAAGTATTGACCATTATGCGGAAACAGTTTTAACGCAAGCAAGTGTAATTATTTTACGATTGTTAGGGGGTCGCGCTTATTGGTCGTATGGACTGGAAGTGGTTAAAGAAACGGCGCAAGAAAACGGTGCATTATTATTAACGTTACCGGGAGACGATCGCGCTGATCCCACCTTAATTAGTCACTCCACAGCATCCCTTTCGGCGGTGAATCAATTATGGCGATATTTTTGTGAAGGGGGCATTGAAAATTGTCGTCATGGGTTACAATTTGTCGCGGATTTAGGTTGCGGTACGAATTATCAGCCGCCTGGGGTAAAATCCGTTCCTCGGGTTGGAAACTATCCAGTTACTGTTAATCTTAAAAAAGAAGAACCTCAGGGCATCGTTGCCATTCTTTTTTACCGCGCCCATTATTTATCTGGCAATACCCGTCCCATTGATTTATTATGTGAACAATTAGCGCAACGGAATTTATTTCCCATTCCCATTTTTGTATCTGCGTTGAGTCAGGAAGAAGTTCAAACAGAAGTATTTGATTACTGTCAAGATGTTGATTTAATTTTAAATACCACTAGCTTTTCGTTAGCCAAGTTTGGAGAAGATCAACAAAGCAGTTTTTGGCAACATTTAAATGTTCCTGTTTTACAAGTAATTTTAAGTGGGGGAACGAAAGAACAATGGGAACAAGGGATGCAAGGCTTAAGCCCTCGGGATGTTGCCATGAATGTTGCCCTCCCAGAAGTGGATGGACGGGTAATTACTCGTGCCATTTCGTTTAAGTCATCCCAACAGTGGAATGAACAGTTAGAAACCGATGTGGTAACTTATGAACCCGTGCCCGATCGCGCCGAATTTGTGGTCAGATTAGCTCACAATTGGATTCAACTTTTAAAAACGTCTAATTCCCAGAAAAAAGTTGCTCTCATTCTTGCTAATTATCCCAATAAAGATGGTCGTTTAGCAAATGGAGTAGGGTTAGATACACCACAAAGTTGTCTAGAAATTCTACAGGCATTAAAAGCAGAGGGTTACACCGTTTCCTCCCTGCCTGAAACAGGGGATGAGTTAATTCAATGGTTAACAGAAGGATTTACCAATGATCCCGAGGGGCATTCTTATCGGGTGGTAAATCAATATCTATCTGGGGAAATGTATCAGGAGTATTTTGCGACGCTTCCCGAGAAAACGCAACAAGAAATAACGCAACGTTGGGGAGAAATCAAAAAAGAGCGTTTCCCGATTTCGGGGATTCAATTAGGCAATATTTTTGTGGGGATTCAACCGTCACGGGGTTATGATTTTGATCCCAGTTTCAATTATCATTCTCCTGATTTAGAACCTACTCCTGAGTATTTAGCATTTTATTATTGGTTACGCCATGAATTTCAAACCCAAGCCATTATTCATGTCGGGAAACATGGCAATTTAGAATGGCTACCGGGAAAAAGTATTAGTCTCAGTCAAACCTGTTATCCCGAAATTGCCCTTGCCCCGATTCCTCATTTTTATCCCTTTATTGTCAATGATCCCGGAGAAGGATCACAAGCGAAACGTCGCGCTCATGGCATTATTTTAGATCATTTAACGCCTCCTCTGACTCGTGCCGAATTATATGGCAGATTACAACAACTGGAAGGGCTGATTGATGAATATTACGAAGCACAAACCCTTGATCCCTCTCGCCTTGCTGCGATCGCGGATAAAATTACGGAATTAGTGACTCAAGAAAATCTCCATCATGATTTAGGCATTGAAGAATTTGATCGCAATGCCATTAGTGAATTTTTAACCATTGCTGATGGCTATTTGTGTGAATTAAAAGAAGCGCAAATTCGCGATGGCTTACATATTTTTGGACAATGTCCACAAGGGAGACAATTACAAGATTTAATCTTATCCATTGCTCGTTCTCCTGGACAGAATCATATTGGCATAACTCGCGCGATCGCGCAATCATTTCATCTCCATTTCGATCCCTTAACAACTGACTATCAGCAACCGTTTTCTCTGACGGAAACCAATCTTTCTTTGCCAGAAACCTTAGCAGAAAAATTAGATAATGCTCGCATTATGGGGGATGCTGTAGAAGCCCTTGAAACTTACGCTGCGGAACTAATTTCTAATCATATTTTAGACAATCAACCGTTTCCCAATCTCCCTTCCCAACTAGAAAACGAACTCACTTGGATACAACATGATTTATTACCAAAACTACAAGCAACTCCGCAAGAAATCCAACAATTATTAAACGGATTAAACGGAAATTATATCCCCCCCGGTTCTGCAGGCGCCCCCACTCGCGGACGCCCTGATGTGCTACCTACTGGGCGCAATTTCTATTCTGTGGATATTCGCGGCATTCCCACAGAAACCGCTTGGGATGTTGGGCGTAAAGCAGCAGAAAATCTGATTGAACGTTACACCCAAGATCATGGGGAATATCCGCAATCATTAGCCATTTCCGTTTGGGGAACTTCTACCATGAGAACGGGTGGGGATGATATTGCCCAAGCCTTTGCCTTATTAGGGGTAAAACCGGTTTGGGATGGGGTCTCTCGACGTGTAGTTGACTTTGAAATTCTTCCCATTTCAGTGTTAGACCGTCCTCGGGTCGATGTAACCTTACGCATTTCAGGTTTTTTCCGTGATGGGTTTCCCAACCTCCTAGATTTATTTAATCAAGTGGTGGAAGCTGTTTCTAATTTAGATGAATCCCCGGAAGACAATCCCTTAGCGAAACAAGTGGCAGACGAAACTGCTTATTGGCAACAACAAGGACTTCGTTT
>JAHEOB010000019.1 GCA_018610095.1 Halothece sp. MAG | reverse complement strand
CCAAATCAACTCTTTTAACGCAATCTTGAAGCACTTGGGATTGAATTTGGTTATACCAAGGACGGTCTTTTTTGAGTTGAGTTAGCTGTTTTTTCTGAGAAAAATAGGTTGGACGGTCTGATAATTCTGGAAGATGACAAATTAAAGGACAAGAGTTAACAGGGCTGCGATGTGTTTCCCACCAATCAAATCTTTGACCCAACAGATAATTATATTGGCAGCGCAACATTTCCAGCCATTTTTCAATTTTAGCTATCTGTTCTTGATTAGGTTTTAGACGATATTGGTAGGAAACTCGCATTGTTATCTAATGTCAACCTGTGTTATCTTGATTGTAACACACTACTTTCAAATTGACATCATTAAATGAAACAAATAACGATAAGATGCACGGAACAGGAACATCAGCAATTACTTTCTTACTGTAAACATAAAGGGAGAAGCCAGAATGAAGTAGTTAGGGAACAGATCAGGAAATTATCAATCTCAGGGGTGTTGAACCCCCTAGATTGAAGGCGATTCATCTAGCGACCAAATCAAAGATTGTGGTCGTAGGATTCTCGCCTATCTTGCTAAATTAGATATATCAGCAGAATTTAACCCAACTATTACGCCCTTGGCTTTTCGCTTGATAAAGGGCGCGATCAGCGTAATCAATTAATATCTTAGGCGATTGTCCCTCTTCTGGAACATAACTCGCAATACCGATACTAACTGTCACAAACGGTAGCTGTTCGTGAGCATGAGGAATTTCCAACTGTCTAATGGCTTTCTGGATTTGTTGTGCAATCTGGATTGCGCCAGAGGAGTCCGTTTCAGGCAAAATCACTGCAAACTCTTCTCCTCCATAGCGACTGAGCAGATCGGTAGCCCGTTTCAAAACCGATTTTGCTGTTTGGGCAACTTTAATTAAACACTCATCTCCAGCAAGATGACCATAGTAATCGTTGTAATGTTTAAAGTAATCAAGATCAAAAAGAATCAAAGATAAATTTTCTCTAGTTCTGATCCCCCGCTTCCATTCGTAGTCTAAAATGTAGTCGAAAAACCGACGATTGTAAGTTTTGGTCAGAGTATCTTGATAAGTTAATTCTTCTAATTGGGAATTGGTTTGTTCAAGTTGTGCCACCGTTTCATTTAATTGTTTACTCTGAACCCGATATTGCTCAAGTAATTCTGCCTGATCAAGAGCTACACTAAATTGAGCTGCCAGTTGCTTAGCAAATTGTATTTCCGTGTCTTGCCATTCACGAGGTTCCCGACATTGGTGAATGCATAATAATCCCCATAACTTCTCTCGTTTAAGTACTGGAACCACCAATTGCGCTTGCACTTGGAATTTTTCGAGAATGTTAATATGGCATGGTTGAAGTCCAGCTTGATAGATATTGGAAACGACTTGCATCCGCCCTTGTTCATAATAAGTGGCAAATTGATCGCCAAAACAGTGATCCTCTATTTTTTCCGTCATGGTTGAATCATATTCAGGCAGAACATTTTCAGCAACAAATTCGCCAAAGGTATAGTTGGAATCTGGGTCAAATTCAAAGAGCGCAACGCGATCAACTTGCAGAGCCTTACGAGTTTCACGAACCGTGGTCTTGAATAAGGTATCGAGATCGAGGGATTCACGAATTTCACTGGTTACCTGAAATAGAATGCTTTGTTGCTTATTTCTTTCCTGTAAAGCCTCTGCTTTTTTTTGTGTGTCTGAGAGTAACTCCGCTTGCTTAACAGCAAACCCCAACTGAGCAGCAACCTGAGATAGAAATTTAATTTGTCGATCCTGCCATTGCAGGGGTTCTGAATGTTGATACGCGGCTAAAATCCCCCAAAGTTGGTTTCCCACAAAGATGGGAGCAGTCGCATAAGCACGAATATGAAATTGTTCTAGAATCTCAATATGACATTGCGATAATCCTGCGTTGTAAACATCAGAAACCACTAAGGTTTCATTATTTCTATATCGACCACCTTGATTCTCCTGTAGATAGGAATCGTACCAAACCGTATTTTCTCCCAACGGATAATCGATATTATCCCAACCGGGTTCTGCGAACTCAAAATCGCTGATAAATTGTCCGCCCCAGTCGTCAAAAAAGCGATAGACCGCAACCCGTTCCACTTGAAGTAATCGGCAGGTTTCTTTAGTCGTGGTTTGAAAAATGACATTGAGGTCCAGGGAAGCTCGAATTTTACTAATGACTCGGTAAAGCGCTTTTTCCTGTTCCTGAATTTGTTGGATTTGAGTTTCTAATTCATCAACAGTGGCAAAACCACCCAATCGACATCCAAGGTTGGCAGTTCTTTTAGCTAATCCTTTCAAAAAAGTACGAATCAATTTTTCTTCTTACTGTGGCTAACTTTGATCAACCAGACTTTGTTGTTCTTTCTATGATAATTTGTAAAAATAAGCTGCAACTTTTTTTGCAACTGTGACCGAACGCGATCGCGCTATAGACACTCTCCAAGAAAAAAGATCACGTTAACTTCACCACTTCTTTGTGATCGACCAATACCTGTTGGGTTAACTCGGTGACAGTTTCCAGTAGGATTTGTCGTTTATTCACTGTAAATTTGACAGCTACGCGATCGCGCTAAAGACACTCTCCGAAAAAAGCTAACAATCAACAACGCCTATCATGATGCATTAGTCTCAACCAATTCAGAATGATCGATTTTCAAAGCGACATTACTTTGATATGGATTTAGTGGATAAGATTTGGTTAGGGTTACTGAAACACAGTTTCATAGCAACGAATAGTGACTCCAAAACAGAGCAATTGCTGGAATGGTTAGAAAGCAATCCCATTATAGGTTGGGTAATTGCGATTTTTACTGTTTTTAGTATAACAATAGCTGCTATTGCCAAATTTACTGGTAACCTTGACAAAATCATTAATTTTATCACTGAGTATCGTCCCAGTTATCATCAAAAACGTCAAAACTTACGTCAACAATTAATCGAGGTAGTTCTCGGGCAAGTTGTCAAAAGATTAGAAAAATCTTTACACTATAAACTTCGTATCGATTTAAAACGTAGAGAAGAACTTCAACGAGTTGGCAGGCAAAATTTACAAGCTGTAGAGCAACCTAATCCGTCAAAACCATTAATTGGTCGTCTATTTAATTCTTTTGCTTCTTCTGAATCTGAATCCGTGGAAGTGCAACAATCAACTGCTGAG
The DNA here is from genome assembly GCA_018610095.1 of Halothece sp. MAG. GTDB lineage: Bacteria > Cyanobacteriota > Cyanobacteriia > Cyanobacteriales > Rubidibacteraceae > Halothece. The sequence goes on along the minus strand of JAHEOB010000019.1, from coordinate 2,030 downwards.
TTACTAAATCGAGATGATATAAAAGGACGACTTCTTATTTTGGGAGAACCAGGGGGAGGAAAAACGAACGAATTATTAGCACTTGCTAAAGAGTTATTGCAACAGGCAATACAGTCAAATAATGGACTGATACCTGTCATTTTTGAGCTTTCAGAATGGTCTAGTGATCAGGAAAAATTCGATAATTGGCTAATTGAGCAACTTCAAAATAAGTATAATATTCCTCGAAAAGTTTCCAAGGAGTGGATCAAGGAAGAACAACTTTTCCCTTTGCTGGATGGATTAGATGAGCTGAGACGAGTTAATAATACAACAAATGCTTCCATTGAGCAAATTGATAAAGGACATTGGGCTCAACAAATCCAATGTGTACGAGCTATTAATGAATTTCTTGATCAATATCCATCCATTTCTATGGTGATATGTTCTCGGCGTAAAGAATATGAAGAATTGCAAGCCGAAACAGAATATTTAAAACGCTTAAAGGGAGCAATTTATCTTCAAGAACTAGATGATGAACAGATTAAAAACTATTTGAGTGATTGTAATCGAAGCTCGTTATGGGAATCCCTTAAATGTCAGCCTTCACTGTTAAAACTTGTCCGTTCACCGCTATTTTTATTAATGCTAGTTGTAGCTTACCAGGGTCAAACCATTCAAAATAAAGAGCAATTATTGGATTTATACATTGAGAAACAACTAAACGACCCCACTAACCAAAGCTTATATCCTCCTAGTAAAGCACCGTCTCCAGAGAAGACCCATCATTACTTAAGTTGGTTGGCAAGTAAACTTGAAGCAGAAGGAGTTACAGAGTTTTTAATTGAACGACTACAGCCTAGTTGGTTAACTCGAAATAGAGAATTGTATAGGTTACTTACTGGTGTAATTTTAACGCTAATTTCAGTGTTCATTATATTGTTAACTGGATATTTTCTTGGAGTAATAGAAGGGTTAGTTTTAGGAGTTATTGTATGGATAGTTTTAGGATTAGATATCTCCCTATTTACTAACTTAAAGGAAAATGTTAGAAGGCAATATATTAAACCAGCAGAAAATTTGTTTTTCTCTTGGAAAAAAATGTTACATTTTGGATTGAATATTGGGCTGCTTGGAGGGTTGATTGGTGGATTAATTTTCTGGTATTGGGATCCGTTTCATGGAGTTATTGGAGGGTTGATTGCAGCACTGATTTGGGGACTAATTGGAGGGGTATTTTTTGGGCTAACAACTTTTGAATCTGATATTCATGACAAGCAAATGCCGAATCAAGGAATCAACAAATCAATTAAGATAGCATTAAATATAGGGCTAATTATAGGGTTAAGTATCGAATTAATAATGGTGTTGATTGGAGGGCTATTTGAAGGAGGAATTGGGCTAACTATAGGGGTAAAAGTGGGCTTAATTGGGGGTTCAATTGGAGTACTAATTGGAGCACTGATTAAATTATTCCCAGCCATTCAACATTTATGCCTACGCTTTGTCCTTTATTACTCTGGAGTTGCTCCTTGGAATTATGCCAAATTTTTAGAACATGCTGAAAATCATCGCTTTCTTGAACGTATTGGGGGACGCTATCGTTTTGTCCATGACTTACTACGAAAACGTTTTGCTGAACGATATCCGCTTGGATCAATCGATAATCCAATGAATTTGCTATGATTTGTTATTCAGTTTCCCTAGAAATTGATAATTGAGAAAAACAGGCTGCAATGGTTTCTTGTTCCTGTTTGGAGAGTCCGGGGAACATGGGGAGGGATAATACCTCCGTTGCTACTTGTTCTGCGATGGGAAATGAGCCTTGGGAATACCCTAAATGCTGATACGCCGGTTGCAAATGTAACGGAAACGGATAATACACCATGGAACCAATCCCTGCCTCTTGCAACTGTGACCGAACGCGATCGCGCTAAAGATACTCTCCGAAAAAAAAAGATCACATTAACTTCACTACTTCTTTGTGATCCAGTAATACCTGTTAAGTTAACAAATCGGTGACAGTTACTACAATGAATCAAGGACTTTGT
>JAHEOB010000018.1 GCA_018610095.1 Halothece sp. MAG | reverse complement strand
TCATCATGGAACAGCTTCCGCAAATCCCCTCACGGCAATCATGATCAAATACGACAGGTTCTTCCCCTGAGGCAATTAGTGTTTCATTTAATTGATCCAGCATTTCTAAAAAGGAACTATCAGGGGAGACATCATCAAGGTAATAGGTGACGAGTTGACCTGAAGCTTGGTGGTTTTGCTGTCGCCAAATTTTAAGAGTCAGCTGCATGGTTTCGTGAGACATGATTATTGATAGGAACGAGTAGAAAATGCGACTTCTTCATAAATAAGCGGTTCTTGGTGGAGAGTCGGAGGTTGATGATCTCCTTGAAATTCCCACACGGAAACAAAAGCAAAATCTTGATCATTACGTTTGGCTTCCCCAGGGGAGAGAAAACCGTTTTTGACTTCCTCATCTTGTTCAGTGTATTGATGTTCGATGCGAAAGTGACTCCCGCAGGATTCTTCTCGGGTAAGGGCATCATGACACATTAACTGTCCAAACTGAATAAAATCAGCAACTCGACCTGCTTTTTCTAGTTCTTGGTTTAAGCCTTTTCCTCCGACAACTTTCACGTTTTGCCAAAATTGTTCTTCTAGGGCTTTTAAATCACTTAGGGCCTTTTCTAAGCCTTCTTTACTGCGTTCTAAGCCACATTGTTCCCACAAAATCTTGCCTACTTGTTGATGAAAATAGCGAGGACTTTCGCCACTGCGATTGGCAAGGAGACGGTTAATTCGATCTTTCACCTGATTTTCCGCTTCTGCAAATTCCTTTGCATCAGTTTTGATGATACCTGCTTGGGATAACCCTTGTTGGGCAAGATAATGACTCACCGTGTAAGGCAAAATAAAATAGCCATCCGCAAGACCTTGCATTAACGCAGAAGCCCCGAGACGATTTGCCCCATGATCGGAAAAATTGGCTTCCCCTGCCACAAATAGCCCTGGCAGATTACTCTGCAAATTATAATCCACCCAGAGTCCTCCCATAGTGTAGTGAACCGCTGGATAAATCATAATGGGGGTTTGTTCTGGGTTATCACCGTTAATGTTTTGATACATTTCAAATAGGTTACCGTAGCGTTCTCTCAGGGCATTAGACCCCATTTTAGCCATGGCATCACGGAAATCTAGAAATACGCCATAGCCTGTGCCGGCAACCCCTCGACCTTGGTCACACACTTCTTTGGCGGAACGAGAGGCAATATCACGGGGGGCAAGATTACCAAAACTGGGATATTTCCGTTCTAAATAATAATCGCGATCGCGCTCATTGACCTCATTCGGGGAAAGTTCACCGTTACGGATTTTGGCAGCGGTTTCCTGATCCTTTGGCACCCAAATCCGTCCATCATTTCGTAGGGATTCTGACATTAAGGTCAGTTTGGACTGTTGATTGCTGTGAACGGGGATGCAGGTGGGATGAATCTGGGTGTAACAGGGATTGGCAAAGCCTGCCCCTTTACGATAGGCACGATAAGTAGCACTGACGTTACAGCCTTGGGCATTGGTGGAGAGAAAGAAGGCATTACTATAGCCACCCGTGCAGAGGATAACACAATCACCTGCCCAGCGATTAATGTCACCGCTGATTAAATCACGAGTAATAATGCCTTTGGCGTGACCATCAACCACCACTAAATCTAGCATTTCATGGCGGTTATACATTTTGACTTGACCCCGTGCCATTTGCTGACTCAGTTGTTGATAGGCGGCCAGTAACAGTTGTTGCCCGGTTTGCCCTCGGGCGTAAAAAGTACGACTCACTTGCGTGCCACCAAAGGAACGATTGGCGAGTAATCCCCCATATTCCCGTGCAAAGGGAACGCCTTGGGCAACCATGTGATCAACAATTTTCAAGCTAAGTTGGGCGAGGCGATAAACATTGGCTTCCCGCGATCGAAAATCACCGCCTTTGATAGTGTCGTAAAATAAGCGATATACGGAGTCCCCATCATTCTGATAATTTTTTGCAGCGTTGAGACCCCCCTGTGCTGCAATGGAGTGGGCACGACGAGGACTATCTTGGTAGCAAAAGCAACTCACGTAATAGCCTAATTCGGCTAAGGAAGCTGCTGCGGAGGAGCCTGCCAGCCCAGTTCCCACAACAATAATATGATACTTGCCTTTATTGGTGGGATTGACAAGTTTTAAGTTGGCTTGATGGTTATCCCATTTTTCGGCTAAGGAACCTGTTGGGATATTCGATTCTAGTTTCATGATGCTTTTTTATTTAGGATATTGCAGCGCGATTGCGCTTTCTCCATCCCAAGATTCCACTTGTCTTAAAACCGCTTGAGTATAGACCAACTCCAGGTCTGTCTTTTCTGAGAGTAATACAGCAGTGGGAATGGCAGCAAAACCAATAAATAACACAATTCCCAAGCCCCACGCTAACTGATAAAGGGGATAACGGGTACGCTCATTCCGTAAGCCCAGTGTTTGGAAGATACTAGCAGCCCCGTGGGATAAATGCCAACACAAAAATCCTTGGGCAATGATGTAAAATAACGAAATATACCAAAATTGACTGCAAAATCCATAAATCATCATGCCATACACATCAGGCACGGTTTGTTCCCCCAGTTGATATTGCAGCAATGAAAATTCTGGGTGAACGGTTTGCACAGTAAAGTGCATCAGATGGAAAATGATGTAGGTAAGTAACACTACGCCACTCCATGCCATATATCGTGAGGCACTACTGGCTTGTATCCATCGCTTAACTTGATATTGCTGACCACGAGCCATTTGATTTTCCCATTTTAAAATAGCCGCGATCGCGACATGAACCATTACAACCAATAATAGCCCCATGCGGAACAACCACAGTATGGGAGTGGGTAAAACCTGGTGGATAAAATAGGCATATTGATTCATGGCTTGAGGGGATTGAAAAATTTGTAAATTGCCCAATAAATGCCCAATAACAAATAAAATTAAAGCAAACCCCGATATTGCCATTAAGTATTTTTTGATCAGTGATGGAATTTTGGGAAACCAAATTTGACACATAAGCAATGACCGCGTTTTCTAAATTAATTGGGCAACCGCAAGCCGTTGAATTATTAAGCAACGCCGTTAATCGAAACCGTATTGCCCCTGCTTATTTGTTTAGTGGCCCAGAGGGAGTCGGGCGTTATCTGGCAGCCATAGAATTTAGTGTACTGTTATTAGCAGCGGATCACCAAACTTCTCAGCTTCGTCATAAAGTGGAAACCCATAACCACCCTGATCTGCTCAAGGTAGAACCTACTTATCTCCATCAAGGAAATCTTCTCACTGAAGCAGAGGCAGAAGCCGAAGGATTGCAACGGAAAGCTCCGCCTCAAATTCGGGTGGAACAGGTACGAGACATTAGCAATTTCCTGTCCAGTCCGCCGTTAGAAGCCCCTCGTGCCGTAATCATTATTGAAGCTGCCCATACCATGGCAGAGGCAGCAGGCAATGCCCTCCTCAAAACCTTAGAAGAACCGGGACAGGCTGTTATTATTTTAATTGCCCCTAGTCCCAGTGCCCTTTTACCTACCTTAGTCTCCCGTTGTCAACGGATTCCCTTTTATCGCTTAGCAGAAGCTGATTTAAAACAAGTTTTAGTCCAAACGGATCATAGTGACATTATCCAACAAGAAACCGCACTCGCGATCGCGCAAGGGAGTCCTGGGCAAGCCATTACTGCCAACCAACATTTACAGACCATTCCCTCTCATTTATTAGAACAATTAGAAAAAATGACAAATGATCAGGAACAATCTTTGATCAAAAACGTCGAAATTGCTTTAAATTTAGCGAAAGAAATTACAAATACCCTTGACTTTTCAGAACAAATCTGGCTAGTTAATTATTTACAACAATGTTATTGGCAAAGCCATTTGCATGGAAAATTAGGAGATATTTTACCTAAATTAAAACAACTAGAAACCGCTCGTCAACAACTAATCAATTATGTTCAACCTCGATTAGTGTGGGAAACAACATTTCTACAAAATTGTCAATCGCTTTTCTAAGCCATCAAATAGATTTTTGAATCAAGTTGTTAAGATCAATAATGGTCGCTTCTTATTGATCCCAATGTCGCAACGTTTTTCTTGGATTATCCCCAATCGTCTTGCTGTTGGTTCCTTTCCGAAATTAGATCACGAAATTAGCTATCTCACCCGAGCTGGCATTACGTCAGTATTATGTTTAACGGAACCTCACGAAGGAAAAGTCCCCCAAGATATGTATAATCGCTTTGTTTGGAAAAATGTTCCCATTCCCGATGGTGCAATGGGAGGCGTTCCAGAACTGGAACACTTTCAACAGGCTTGTGAGATTTTACAGCGTTGGCATAAAAAAGGTCATGTTGTGTATGTTCACTGTTTGGCAGGTGTGGGACGGTCTCCCTCAGTTTGTGCCGCCCACCTTACCCAAATCCAAGGGCTGTCGTTAGATGAAGCAGTTGCAACCGTTCAGGATAGACATGCTTATGCCCATCCTGATCCAGCACAAATGAAGATTATGAAGGAGTTTCTTTCTGTACAGGAAAAAGCAGAGTCGTAACTACTTCTTCGGTGGGGGATTATCAGTTCGATAAAACGGTTTTTTCACTACTTGAGCTGGATATTGTTTTCCGCGAATGTCAATCTCTAAGGATTGTCCCACTTTCGAGAGGGATGTCGGAACATACCCTAGCGCGATCGCTTTTCCTAAAGTTGGAGATAACGTTCCACTAGTGACAATGCCCACTTTCTCCCCTTCAGATAAGATGGGATAATCATGACGAGCAATGCCTCGCTTTTGCATTTCTAATCCCACTAAACGACGTTCCACTCCTTCTGATTTTTGTTTCGCTAATGCGTCACGCCCAATAAAATCGCCTTTACGGTTGAGATGAACTAACCAACTTAACCCCGCTTCCATGGGAGTTGTTGTATCATCCAAATCTTGACCATATAACGATAACGCTGCTTCTAGACGTAAGGTATTCCGTGCGCCCAAGCCACAAGGGGTAACGCCTTCTGCAATTAATGTTTCCCATAATTTTCGCCCAGCGCTAGCAGGTAGCATCATTTCGACACCATCTTCTCCTGTATAGCCAGTACGAGACACGAAACCGGATTCCCCAAAAAGCAATACTTCAGTATGTTCAAAGGCTTTGAGAGAACTAATATCCCCCTTGTCAATGAGCGGCTTCAGCGTCGCAATTGCTTGGGGGCCTTGCACAGCTAATAATACTGGTTTTTGGGAAAGCTCTTGCAGTTGGATGGAGGTATTTTCTAACTGCTTTAATAACCAGTTTTTATCTTTTTCAGTGGTAGCTGCATTAACCACTGCCAATCCCTGATTATCTCCTTGATAATAGAAAATAAAATCATCAATAATCCCTCCTTGGGGATTAAGTAAGACGGTATATTGGGATTCCCCAGGGGAAAGACGAGATAAATCAGAGGGAACGAGATACTGTAATTGTTCAATTAAGTTGTTACCCGAAAGAAACAAGTTGCCCATGTGGGAAATATCAAACATTCCCACTGATTCACGGACTGCCCTATGTTCTGGTTTTAAGCCTGAAAACTGCACAGGCATTTCCCACCCAGCAAATTCCGTCATTCTTGCTTGTTGCTGGATAATTAAATCATAGAGAGGGGTGCGTGTGGTTTGATTAGATGTCGCTGTCACGATAATTGTTTTAACTTGACTGTTGGCTAGGTTAGAACTCTTATTTTATCATGAATTGCTGCTTGTTCCCCTCCACTCGATTGCTATAACTTTCATCATTCCCTGATTCAGCCAATGCCAACACCATCATCCCACAACTTGATCGGGTTGATTCCTTGGGCTTGAAATGCCTTCTGTTTCTGGGAGAGAAGGACGAACACTAAAATAAATTAATGGCCCAATTAAAGGAATCCAAATTAAGGTTTTAAATAACGGAGAGTCATTCAGGTTTCGACGGTTCAAATCATCTTGTAATAAAGCAGGGAATAATAAAATCAATACACAAAAATCTACTGTCATTACATTAACAAAACGGGTTGTTTGCCACTGTACAATAAAATCATTCCAATCTCCTTTAAGCACTCCCGGAATCAAAATGAGCAGAAAACTGAGTGCAAAACATAGGTTTAAAAACCGCGAATCTAAAATATTTAATAACCAATTTTTGGGGCCTAACCATTCGGTATGGGGTTTCCGAAAAGCAAGATAAGGTAATATGGCAAATGCACCAATCCCAAAGGATAAAATAACAAAAAGCCAAGCCCATAACTTTTGTCCTTGACCATCAATTAGTAATAAAGAGGCATACATTAACGGTAAAATTCCCATTAAATTAAAAATGGAAATAAGGAGTGGATTGACATCTTCAACTTCTAAAAATAATAATTTTTCAATTAATTCAAATGTCTTGGGATCATTAGGGGGAGCCAAGATAAACGCATATATCAGCAAAGCAAGCCAAAAACCTAAAAATCCAATTGTTCTAATCATGATAATATTTCCGTTCGCTTGATATAACAATGATTTAGGGACATTCTAAGCGCGCGATCGCGCTATGGCATTTTTTTGATCTTTTTGCAAAACAGCAAATGGTTAAGAATTGTCTCGTGAACTGAGATTAGATTGAGCATTATTGGAGACTTCTTGATCTTGATCTTGAGATAATTTTTCAAGGATTTCAACAGGCGTCCTTTTATTAAAAGCAACCCGTTTGCGAACTTCTTGATCTTCCGATTCTGCTAATTCTTTTAGTACCTTTTGTGAGGTAGCAGGATTCCCCGCAACCGCACGCATGATAACGGATTGTCGCTCTTCAAGGGTTAGTCGTGCTGTTGCAACCCCCTCTTGGGAATCAGACGATGTTGATGAAGCCTTTGCTGCTGGTTCGACATCCGTTTCCGATTCTTGGGAAGCACTTGAGGATTCCTGTTTATCTTCCTCTGCAGCCATTGATGAGGTTTGTAACATTTCCTCGGAAGTGCTTTCTTGCCAAGGGCTAGGAAGTTCTTGTGACGTTTCTTCTGTAGGAGTTTCCGAAGCTGGTGTTGGTTGCGAAGATTCCTCAGTATCGGATTGTTGCCAAGGGCTAGGAAGTTGTTGTGATGTTTCCTCTGTAGGAGTTTCCGAAGCTGGTATTTGTTGGGAAGATTCTTCAGCCTCTGATTGTTGCCAAACGCTGGGAAGTTCTTGCGATGTTTCTTGTTCAGCAGGTTCCGCAAGGGAGGTAAAGTCTGGTTCAGAAGATTGCTCTGGAAATGTTTCTGATGGTTGTGATTGCTGTTTCGTGCCCTTTGAAGGATTTTCAGCAGTTTTCGAGGGAGATGGCAATCCCTGCGCTTGCGAAGTTGCAGATGGTTGATCCGATCCTTGTTGACTTTTATCCAGTAGTAATAAATCTATCAGGAACATCACTACACCAACAATTAGAATCAAAATTCCGATTCCCTTGTCATTCGTAAATAGTATTCCTAACCCTACCCCTATAATTGCCAAACCAATATAACCAATATAACCGAGTCTCATTATTTCTCCTCTTTGTCAATCTATCTCGAAAATCATATAAATCATATCAACAGCTAAGATAAATAACAATCCTTTCCTAGCTGCTTGCCCTTGCCAGTTATTTTTGTTAGTAATTGAAAAAGCGCGATCGCGCTATCTAATATCATTTAAAAGTTGTTATAAAAAAAGATTATTTCTGATTCAAATCTTGTTCCAGTTTTTGCAAGTAACCGTTTTCAGTAGCTAATTGATGAAACGCTTTGACCGCTAAATTTTTCTTACCTAGATGAGAGAGCCAAGCAATGATATCCTCTCTAAAGTCCTTCCAAGTGTTAATATCATTATCCACGCGCGTGCCATCAGATTGGAAAAGAACGACTTTTTCAGAATGATTAAATCCTAAAAATTTTGGAGGAAGATGAGGAACAATATCCCCTTCATTAACAACACGATAAAAAATCCCATTAATTTTCTGATCCAAAGATTGAGCAAAATTTGGATCTCCTACCCTAGGGGCTCCAAATGTGTATATTCCTTGTACTGGAAAGTCATCTTCGATTAGCATTGCTCCTAGTAAAACAGCCAGTGCGCCACCTAAACTATGGCCAGTAATCCAAATGCTTTTATTTTGATCAGGATTGTATTTCTGCAAAGTAAGAGCAATTTTGATAACAACAGGAAAAATCGCATCTTGGAACCCCTCATGTACGAAGGTGTTTGGAAAAGGCCCAGGATCAATAATACTGATGAAGTTAGTTAACCAATCAGCCGAGGACTCGCTTCCGCAAAAGGTAATTATGATATGGTTTTGATTTGAAGCGATAAATCCTTGAGTATCAATCCTATACCCCAACCGTTTGTCAAAAATGGTATAGTCTGAAAATTCCCATTTTGCTAAAGTTGATTTGACATATTCCCAGTTTTGTTTATATTTAATCTCATAAGCGAGTTGAGACACTAACGCAAAAGCTAGTGCATCTCTAGGACTATATTGTTTCTTTGAATATTCAGGATTAAATGTCATCATGATCAGATAAAGTTATTGTGTATTGGTGGTATTTGTCTTAATCCAATTATTGACAATGATAGATGACTTCAGCCTTAGTTTGCCTCGCTTGTTACCTCATTTAGGCGCGATCGCGCTTCGGTTGTTCTCAAGAAAGCTTATTAATCCGTGCAGGAAATAGTTAACACCTAGAGACCAGCATATTGAACTGACCGAGCCCAAAAATAACGACTAACACGCTCGGGACATTTCTGAATTTTGTATAAATAAGAACGAACCATTTTCATGAGTTCATTACGATTACGGGGTCTTTGTCGTCTCATGGCATTGCTCTTAATATCTTGATTCAAAAATTCATCGGGATTTTGTTCTGGACTGTAGGGTGGCAGATAAAACAGTTCCAATTCATCCTGATGCTGGGCTACCCATTGTTGAACCTTATGAGAACGATGTACTGGGTGACGATCCACAATTAAAAACACTTTGTTTTTTGTGGAGCGGATTAAGCGGCGTAAAAACTCCAAGAAGACATCGCTATTAAATCCTCCCTGAAACACTTGAAAGCGTAGAGTTCCTCGATTGGTAAGAGTAGAAATTAAGTTACAACCGAAGCGTTGTCCAGTTCCTTCCACAACTGGGGTTTTACCCACCTCCGACCAACAAGTCCCTGCTTGATGGTCGGAACGTAGCCCCATTTCATCCCCCCAATGAATTTCCCCTCCTTCTTGTTGCGCCCGTTGAGCTATAGCTGGGTATTCGTAACTTAACCATTGTTGAACAGTTAAACGACATTGTTCCCTAGCTCGCTTAGCGGGTTTCTGTGGCGAGAGTCCCCAATGACGTAAATAACGACCAATGGTGGTTTGGCAGAGAGTAATTCCCCAGTATTGTTCTATTAGGTGAGATACGGCTTGTCGAGTCCACAGAGGAAATGGCAGTTGTAGTTGTTCTGGTGCATAATCACGAATCAGACGAGTAATTGTTGTTACCTGCGATCGCTGCAAGGTAGGATGTTCACGACGACCTTGCTGACAAGCATTGAGAGCCGTCTCGCCACCACGGCGGTAGCGTTGCACCCACTGATTAACAGCTGTACGAGTGACTCCAAATTCTTGGGCGACTTCCCCTTGAGAACGCTTTTTCTCAATCACTGCCATGACTGCCCTTTTGCGAAGGGCTTGTTGAGCTTGGGGTGGTAAGCTCCGAGCATCTTTTAATCGCATACAGAAAACTGCGGTACTCCACTTCCCTATGTTAACTATTTAGCGCACGGATTAATAACTCTACTGACTCTGTTAGCGATTTTAGACGCTAATCGGATCCAGCGGGTTGCTATTGTTACAGGAGCTACATCCGCGATCGCGTCCCTAGCTGTTGTAGCACGCCGGAATAATCAATTAAAGCAGGACAAAGAGCAAGCAGAACAACAATCGCAAGAGAAAGATGAGAAACTTAATCATGCTCAAGGGCTACTTCAATCCCAAAAGGAATTTTACCAAGCACGGGAGCAATCCTTAATCCAGGAACTTTTCCAGCTACAAACTAGGCTCCAACAAGAAAAGCAAAATTATCGCGATTTACAACAAGACTACCAACAAATGGAGACATTTTTGACAGAAGCATACCATGAGGTTGCTCAATCTAAAGCTAACCGAGAAAAGCAGTTTCAGCAACAAGAAAACGAATATTGTGAAGAGATTGAAAAGTTGGAGCAAACCAACAAAAAGAAAGAACAATACCGAATCCAGTTAGAAGAGCAAGTGAAGCAACTTAAGGAAGAAAATCAAAGCTTAAAAACAGCTAACAAAAATCAATGCCACTCCTCTAATCAAGTTAAAGTGGCATTAATCGGCGGTCATCCTCGGGCTTGTGAAAGAGTCAAAAATGAACTTGAAAACGAATATGGCTTCAAGCAGTGCAGGATTATTCCCAACGATAATCGCGAGATTGATTTAGGCAAAATCCAGTCCATTGTTGAAGATGCCGATCAAGTTTTCATGGTAACTCCCTATAATCAACATTCTTTAAGCAACAAGCTCAACAGGATTAAAAAAACCGGTCAATTAAAAGGAAAAATTCGTTCTATTGGCAGGACTGGCAGTAACGGAATTGTTCGCGAAATCTTAGAACAAGCTTATCGCTAATCAAGATTAGCGGCTAAAATAAAAGGATGCAAATCAACAATCTAAATGTATTAGTTTCTAACTAATTAATACATTTAGATTTCCAAAATTATAAAATTGATATTATAAGCCAGTTATTTTTAACACTCTTTGATTTAAAGAGTGTTAATAGAGTATTTTCCAAAAGCGCGATCGCGTTTTCAGTTTTAGCTATAATAACCGAACTAATCTCTAAGCTAATTGAGGTTCAAGTGCCAATTGAGGTTTAGGAGCAGGAGTCGCCACTGGCTGATTCCGATAATAGGGAATCCCGCGATAGATTAGTTTCAAATTTGAGCGAGTAGCGGTCATTGGCTGAGGGATTTG
>JAHEOB010000017.1 GCA_018610095.1 Halothece sp. MAG | reverse complement strand
GCAAATTATGTGAACACCTTGGCGCGAGTGATTACTTTACCAAACCCTATCTGGAAAAAGAATTTATTAGCACCCTTGAAAAACTCAGGAATCAGCAAACGCCAGTTGCTAATTCACGAGATGGGGCTATTACAGGGGAAAATGGAAGCCAAGCGTGAAGGAAAAAACCAATCAGCAATAAATAAGTTATGAACACCAAAACGGTCGATACCTCTTCCACAACAAGTTTACGCGTGGTTGCTTTTCCTGTGGGGCAATTAACTTTATCTGTTCCTATTGAATCAGTGTATCGGGTATTATCCCAAGTTCCTGTTTATGGAAGTGGGGAAAGAGGTGTGGGCGTTGCCCATCTAGAAGATTATGAGTTAACAGTCTTTGATTTAGAATACAAAATTTTTACCCACAAAAATGAAGAATCCATCCAAGGTAGTCATATTGTTGTGGTTCAAAGTCATCAAGAAGTGTTAGGCTTATTAGTAAAGCAGACTCCCAGCTTAATGACGTTACCGCGCGATCGGGTTCGGGTGTTGCCTGCTTCTTATCGTAAAGCGGATAGTCTGAGCTTTTGTTCTCACGTAGCAGTGGTCGAACAACAGGAACAGGAACAAGAAAGTATTACCGTATTCTTATTAGACGTGGATCGCTTAATTCCCCGTTAGAGCCTATAAATAATTTTCTATATGAACCATTACAGAATAATTTCCAATTCTTTTGGAGTGTATTAACGAATTTTGACCGATTTTGCGTGCCAACCTACAAAAGCCGCTTTTCTAGCTTACAATAGAAATAGCGGAGACAATGTTTCCGTTCACTCCTCACACCACACTCCGTCCGAACTTAGTTCGGGCGGCTTCTTTTTTTTAAACAAATGTGCTATGAATCATCTCCCATTGCGCTTGGATTAAAAAATTATTTCTAATTTTAGCAACTCAGACAAAAATGCACCAATCATCAGAAAAATCGAACGTTAAGATATTTTCTAAATCGAGGGCTTTGTCCTGACCAATCTCTTTATAATTGATAAAATAAGGTTTAAGAGGGTTGAAGTTCAACCCCATTTGAACAGAAACGTTGATTCAAAAAAGGATTTAGGGCATGGTAGCAACTGCAGAAGTAACAGATAGCAGCTTCAAAGAAGAAGTTTTAGATAGCGACATGACCGTTTTGGTCGATTTTTGGGCTCCTTGGTGCGGTCCTTGTCGGATGGTTGCACCAGTGGTGGACGAAATTTCACAACAATATGAAGGAAAAGTTAAAGTTGTAAAAGTTAACACTGACGAAAATCCCAATGTTGCTAGTCAATATGGGATTCGTAGTATTCCCACGCTGATGATTTTCAAAGATGGTCAGCGTGTCGATATGGTAGTCGGGGCCGTTCCCAAGACAACTTTAGCTAATACCCTAGAAAAGTATATATAACTAGTTTTGTCCACCTCAGCCCAAACTATCACAAAAACACTTATCTGATAATAGTTAATTAGGAAACCCAAATCGTTAGCAGCGAAATGGGTTAGGGGAACTGGACTGAATTATTGCAGTACAGTTTTCCCCTATCTATCGCATCAGTTGCAGTTTTGGGTTAGGGCAATCGGAATCACGTCCTTACTATTAACACCTTTATGAATCTATACCCAGACCGCACTGATTCGTTAGCAAACGAAATTCAAGATTTAATTAAACAGATTCCTAATACAGAAAGGGGAGATTGGATTAAACAAGCGATACAAGTTCTAATTCGTCTTGCCCAACAGGAGTTTGAAACAGCAGACTGGAGAATTGTTGGTAAAGCCCTACAAGATTTAGAAAAAGGGTTTAACGTCTTTCATCCCTATCGTCATACACGAAAAGTTACCATTTTTGGCTCAGCGCGGATGGCTCCTGATTCGGAAGAATATGCCATGGCAAGGGAATTTTCCCAATATCTAGCTCAACAGGGCTTTATGGTAATGACAGGGGCGGGTAGCGGTATTATGGCAGCAGGAAATGAAGGAGCTGGGCGTGACAATTCTTTTGGTTTAAATATTCAACTGCCATTTGAACAAGGCTCTAATCCTTATATTCAGGATGATGACAAACTGATTGATTTTCAGTATTTCTTTACGCGGAAATTATTTTTCATTCGAGAATGTGACGCGATCGCGCTATTTCCGGGAGGATATGGGACACAAGATGAAGCGTTTGAATGTTTAACATTGTGTCAAACCGGAAAACACTCCCCCATTCCGCTGGTTTTAATTGACAAACCCGAGGGGCAGTATTGGAAAGCCTGGGATCGTTATATTCGCCAACACCTCATTAAAAATGGGTTAGTCAGCCCTGATGATGATTGTATTTACACCATTACCGATGACTTAAATGTTGCCTATGAAGCCATCAATAACTTCTATCGCGTTTATCACTCCAGTTGTTATGTGGATAACTTATTTGTCATGCGCTTAAATGGAGAACCTTCCGATTACCAAGTGGCATGGCTTAATCAGGAATTTAGCGATATTATCGTCAAAGGGGAAATTGAAAAAAGTACACCCCTCCATGAAGAAAATGGTAATGGCACGAATGACCTTCCGCGCTTAGTCTTTTATTTTAACCAACGAGATTTAGGACGGTTGTATAAATTGATTCGTCGCATTAATAATTTTCGGATTTCGATACCGCAACGAATCGAAACTCACCCCGAACGGAAATGAATTTTGGGAAAGGCGGTTGACACTGCGCGATCGTCTGTGAGATACTTTATAAAGTAATTAAATTGCGGGTGTAGCTCAGCGGTAGAGCGTCACCTTGCCAAGGTGAATGTCGTGGGTTCGAATCCCATCACCCGCTTCCCAAAGGACTAATTATTAACCTGACATTAAAGGATTAAGCTTCTACTCCATAAATTTTGACTCTTCCCAAGCGGTTATGATTTTTTCAGTGAAATGAACAAATTGTATCGTAAATGTGGAGAAACCAGATTTAATCTAGTTTCGTAACCACCTTTGGAATCCACGTTTTTCAAAACATAAAGAACTCAAATGCATGTTGAAGCTTGTTGTCAAAATATACTTAAAGAAACTTTACCAGATATTGATCCCAATAGAGAGGGGGTTTGTTTAGATATTGGTGTGGGGAACTTTGCATTTTATTGTGATTTATTTTCCAAGTTAAAATTTTCCAGTATTGCGGTTGAACCCTTTCCCAACGCGAAGCTGCGACGTATTTGTAAGCATCGTTCGATTCAATTATTAGAGTGCTGCTTATCTAATCAAAATGGAACTCAAACTTTATATTTAGGACAATTTGCTCGATTAGTCAATAATAATTTTAACTCTCTAGAATCAGAATGGTTTGCCTCTTCTAAAAAGCAAAAAATCGTTTCTACAATTACCTTGCTAGAATTATTAAAAATAACTTTAACTAATAAAGTTACTTGTCTCAAGCTAGATATTGAAGGCTGGGAAATGACTGTAATTCAACAATTAAAAAATGTATTTCCTTCACAAATTCCTCAAGTTCTCATGTTTGAATATGGGGGAGGATGTTATCGTTATGATGGTAAAAAAAGTTGGTCACCGAAGTTTTTAAACCGAACAATGAAATGTCTAGAAACTTTACAACAATGTGGTTATAGATTTACGATTGTAATCGATTATGCAGCGAATGCTATCCCGAAAACCTTTGATTTAAAATATCAAACTTTAGATGCTGATCAAATTTTTATGAATAATGCTATTTATGGCAATATTATTACTTTTTATAATCAATACTACTCAGAAAGTAAGATAACGCAAATGACAGCTCCTTATCATGGTACATGGTTGAATTGGCTAGTGGAAAAATTAATAATACGTTAGTCTTATCTATGCTGAGATTCTTATATTGATTAAATTAGAAGGATTTTTGATCGTAGCAGATTTTTAAACTATGATGATAGTGCTTATCGAATTGGTAGTCAAACATTCACTAGCAAAAGAGATCAAGAATGAAGTCGCATACCGAGTACCTAACATTTAACCTGCCAGAGCGAATGGCGTTTGAAAACATAACCCCGAAAGTGGAGGAAATCGTCCGCCAAAGTGGCGTCAGTGAGGGCATGGTTCTTTGCAACGCCATGCACATTACTGCCTCTGTTTTTATCAATGATGATGAATCGGGGCTTCACAAGGACTTCCAAAAGTGGCTAGAACAACTGGCTCCCTTTGATCCTTCCACAGATAAGTACGCTCACCACCGTACTGGGGAAGATAATGGTGATGCTCACCTAAAGCGGGAAATTATGGGTCGTGAGGTCGTAGTGGCTATTACCGAGGGGAAACTCGACTTTGGCCCTTGGGAGCAAATTTTCTACGGTGAGTTTGATGGTCGTCGCCCAAAACGGGTACTCATCAAGGTCATGGGTGAATAGTTGATTCCGTTTTTACACTTGATAATACTTTGCTCTCCTGCTGCTTAGCCTAGCAGGAGCACTTTATTTTAGTTTAAGATTACGTCAATTTTAAGGGCTTGCTTATGGCTTAGAGAAACACGAAATGTCATTGTAATGAAAATGCCTTACAATAAGAGTTCGTTATAGTAGGGGAAGATGAACTTCGACACTTAGTTGACTGAGCAAGTGGGTACGATAGAATCTTGGTAAAATCGTATTGCTTTATTCTCTCCCTTGATTACGAACGTTAGTTCCACAAAAAGCGTTAATCCAGTTTTTGCTCGCCACGAAACATTTCACCCTCGTTTTAGCTGGTTAAAGAAAGGGTTCGATGCAGCAAGTGAAAATTCTCATATTTTTTTACAAGAAGATGCACCTGTGCGGCTTGGTGTGGGAAAAAATATGGTTCGTTCCATTAGATACTGGTGTCGAGCTTTCAAAATCCTTGAGAATGATCAGCCCACTAATTTTGGTCAAAAACTGCTTGGCGATCGCGGATGGGATCCCTTTTTAGAAGATCCAGCGTCTTTATGGTTACTGCATTGGAATCTTCTCAAACCTACTTGTGAAGCTGCTGCTTGGCATTATGTCTTCAATTATTTCAGACAAATTGAGTTTAGCAGTGACGAATTAATTTCAGAACTGCAAAACTATAAGACACAATTAGGAAAAAAAATTGCTGAATCTTCAATCAAAAAAGATGTTACCTGCTTATTGCGAATGTATGCCGAAGTAGGGGCTCCTGATAAGCTAACTGAGGATTCAATTGACTCACCTTTTACAACTCTCAATTTAATTCAAACAACAAGCGATTCTAAACATTATCTTTTCAAAATTGGTCCCAAAATTACCTTGCCAGCAGAAATCATCGTGGCAACTGCTTTAGAATTTGCCACTACCCAAGGAACACAAAAAACTATTTCTCTTTCTACCCTGGCTTACGAAATAGGAAGTCCTGGACTGATTTTTAAATTGCCTGAAAGTGCTATCTATGACGCGATCGAGGCTGTGAGTTATTCCTGGGAAAGCTTAACGCTTTCTGATACAGCAGGATTAATACAATTGTCTTTTAAAGAAGAGCCATTAAATTTAGCGAACGATATCCTAGAAAAGTATTTCCAACGCAGAAGTGGGAATTTCCAATGACCGAACAAACACTCTCTCAATACATTAGTGTGAACCGTCGCTACTCGCGTTCTGTGAATCTGGAACGGGATCTAGAGACCCCATCTGCATTAGAGGGCTATGTGTTAACGAATCGTTCGGTTGACAGTCTGCGACGGATTGTTCCTCAATTCTCCCAGAAAGAGGGGAATCGCGCTTGGACATTAACGAGTGTTTACGGTACTGGAAAATCGGCTTTTGCCCATTATTTATCAGCGTTAGTTGCCCCTGCCAATCATCCTATGCGAGAGAAAGCCTTGGAAATTGCTGAGACAGCATTGGGAAGCTACAGTGCTGATTATCAGATGCTGCAAGCCAACCTACCTGAATCAGGCTTTTTCCGGGCAGTTGCAACTGGTAGTCGAGAACCTATTAGTCAAACCATTGTTCGCAGTTTAATTAATGGGGCAGAGTTTTTCTGGAAACATCGCAAAGGTAACAAGCCCAAAATTTATCGAGAATTAGTGGATCTGCAAGTGGAAATCCAAGAAGGCAGACAAGTTGATAATCAACAAGCGTTGCAACTGGTTAAGCGAGTCGGTCAAGCAGCAGATACAGGCATTTTTATTGTTTTAGATGAGTTGGGAAAAAATTTAGAAGATGCGGCGTATCAAGGAGGAACGGAAGATTTATATTTACTGCAACAATTAGTTGAGCTTCCCGAACAAACGGATACACCAATTTATTTATTAGGCATTCTCCATCAAGCCTTTGCTGAATATGGTCAAAGATTAGCAACCGTTGAACGCAATGAATGGGCAAAAATTCAAGGGCGATTTGAAGATATTCCCTTTACTGAATCGGCAGGACAAATGATGCGCCTGATTGCTAGGGCGATTGATCATTCGCAATCAGAGCCGCTTTCATGTGCTTTAAATAATTATGCGCAACAGTGGTTTACCCACATTCAAGATGCTATTCAAGGTGAAGAATTTTCTCAAGAAATTATTAGTGAGGTTTATCCCCTACATCCGCTTTCAGCGTTTGTTTTACCGATTCTTTGCCATCGCTACGCCCAGAATGATCGCTCTTTATTTACCTTTTTAACTAGTGCTGAACCTTATTCCCTTAAACGATTTTTAGATGAAGTTTCGATTAAATCAGATATCTTACCAACGCTGAAATTAGATCAGGTTTATGACTATTTTATTGAAGCAGCGGGAATGGGGTTAGCTTCCAGACCAAATCTACAGCGGTGGGTGGAAATTCAAGATTTAATTGCCGATGCCAAACATCTCGATCGCGATTATGTCAGAACCTTGAAAACGATTGGTATCTTGAATTTGGTAACTGTGACGGGAGAACTGCGAGCTACTCGTCACCTTCGCTAGCCATGTGCGATTTGCCCAGTGGCGTAGAAGAAGCAGACGTACACAATCAGGTTCAATATTGGGATCAGGTAATTGACCAGCTATTACAAAAAAATCTGATTACCCATCGTCGTCAACTGAATGAACTTCGGCTTTGGCAAGGGTCAGACTTTAATGTTGATAGCCAGTTAAGTGCTTATCTGGAAAAAGAACAATCGGATCTGGTCGAATTACTCTCTTCGTTGCGACCGCTAAAGCCATTGGTAGCACAACGCCACAGCTACAAAACTGGAACACTACGCTATTTTGAATGTCATTATCTCGACAGCAGTTTTGATTTAAAGCAACTTTCCTGTTCTAGTGCCGATTGTGATGGATTGGTGGGGTATTGGTTAGACCCCGAAACGCCCTCAGACATTCCGGCAACCACCGCAGATGGTAAACCCTTAATTATTTTGGGAACAAGTAAATTAGATGTGTTGCGAATGCGCACGCGGGAGTATGCAGCGCTGAAAACGATTCAAAGCACTGCCCCGGAGTTGGTTAGCGATGGCGTAGCCCGCAGAGAGGTTCGTTACCGGGTTGTAGAAGCGGAACAGTTACTGGATGATACCCTCAATCAAGCCTTTAACATTGCTAGCAATTCCCATTTGTGTTGGGTACAGGGAGAACGTTCTCCCATTGATCACGTGACGGATTTTAATGCCAAACTGTCTGAGGTTTGCGATCGCGTTTATCATCGAACCCCAATTCTTTGGAATGAATTAATCAATCGGCGTCAATTAACTTCCCAAGCAGCAAAAGCGAGGCGCGAACTGATCGAAGCAATGATGCAGTCTTCGGATCAGGAGAAATTGGGCTTAAAAGGCTATGGTCCCGAAGTTAGCATGTATTATTCCTTGTTAGCTGAGTCGGGGATTCATCGTCAAGAAGGAGAAGAATGGGGATTTTTCCCGCCAGAAGAAAATGCCACTGTCTGGAATCTTTGGTGCGCGATCGAGGAATTCTGTTTAGAGGCAACGGAACAGATCCAATCCTTGGATAAGCTGTATGCCAAGTTAGCTGAACCTCCCTATGGGGTTAAACAGGGTCCCGTGCCAGTTTTATTGGCTGCTGTTCTGCTTTATCATATCGATGATGTTGGGGTGTATAAAGATGGAACATTTATTCCGGTTTTAGGTCCAGAACATTTTGAAGTGCTGTTTCGAGATCCCTCGCGATTTGCGGTTAAGCACTTTGAAATTGTCGGCTTGCGATCGCAAGTTTTCAAAGAATTAGAAGCAATTTTACCTAAAAATCAAGTTTGTATTCCATCCCTGGTATCTTAAACTTAGATGTAATTTGCCTAAATCTATCTTTTGATTCAGCATTGAAACGTATCATGGGTTGATTATTCTTGTTTTTTAGAATTTTTCCTGACAAACTAAACCGATCTTTAAGAAGATTGACTAAAAACGCTACTTCTTGATCAGAAAAACTCATTGTATAAATAAAAATTCCATTAGATACGCAACCATCATCACAAAACCAAACTGTGAGAGCAAATTCAGTGAGATATTTTTGAATAATATCTTGAGGAACAATTTTTTGTGGATTGTACCATTGCTTTTGAAGCTCAGTAAGATCAGGATGAACGGTAGTTCTTAACCACCAGCCTTGATATTGTTTGCCTGTTTTGGTATGAGGTGCTGATAAACGTTCACGCCAAGAACAAGGCAGATATTGTTTCAAAAAGTTGTATTTCCATTCCAAATATTGCTGATTGCTACCGCCTTCGGCATAACGAGCATTCCGCTTACTAGAACGTTTTTCCAGTGAACCATCACCTAATAAAGAGCCTGTTATAAACTCGTAGAATTTTTTATTTATTGTTTTACCTTGATATTTCAAATATTGAGAATTATTTTTTGATTGCTTACCTCGTTTAGCTTTCATACGAGAATTTAGTCTGGGTAAATTGGGATAACGTTCTACATATTCTTGAACCGTTAAACCATGAGTCTTCAAATGGTTCAAACCAATCATTTCAAATTTTTGGTTACATATTCCACAAGTCACTAAATCAACGCCTTCTCTTTCTAATTCCTTAATTCGTTTGCGTTGCCGATTTTGATCGAACTTTCTAATCGATTCCCTGGAATAAACCGCTTGACACTCAACACTGCCACAAGTTTTCTTGCAAGCTGGATGAGATGAACTACGATCGATAAGTTTCCCACATACAAGACAATTAAAAGACTTTTCCATTTGACCTACAATAATTTCCAATAGTTATAACTTAGGCAACGATTAGCCATTATCAAATATGATAACACTATATTATCATAAACAATAACAAGTACTGACTTTGCCATAATTAAAAATATGGGAAAAGTAGGTCAAGCACTCCAACACGTATTAAGCTCGTACAATATCAGCCAGAGCCAATTAGCCATACAGCTAGGCGTTGCTCGTCCTATTATTTTTCGCTGGTTTCATGGACAAATTGATCCCAGTGCCGAAAGAGTGACAGAAATTGTTCAAGCTATTCAAGCGATTGATCCAGAAGCCTCAAGAGAGTTTGTAGAATGTTATTTAGGTCATTTAACAACAAATGAACCTCAACAATTAATGGGAATTGAGTCTAATCAACTGCCTCAATCCGATCAAGTGGATGTTGTTGCCCTATCTCGCCTTTTTTCAGATTGCACAACGTCTTACAAATATCTGTTTTTCCTGTCTCTTCTAGATATTCTTAAACGGCGACAGTTTGAAGTTCTGTCTTCTATTAGCTTCCAAGAATTAATTGTGGAAATGCTAGCAAATGCATGGTATCCCCACACTTACTTTAAGTTGTCTTTTGGAACACAAGATAAAATTGCTCAAAAGTTAGATTCTTTTAACTTAGATATTACAGAACCCATACTTAAGTTTACTGATACCGATAAAAAATTACTACGGACTACCATTGCTTCCCAAAATTTAAGCGATTCAATTTCTCATCTTAAACGCTATGTCCCGTTTCGGCTGATTGCATCGTTTTTAGATGCTGAACTCAAAGCGCACAATGTTAGCAAGGGGCGAGGCAATGATTTAGAAAAAGCAATGCCAGCGATCGCTGAGAAATATTTTGATGTTAAAAAACCTCTTTATAAATTTGATGGAACAGACTATAAAGATTGTCAGTCACTATTTATTCATCCTGATTGGGCAACTTATTTAGAAAAACACTATTCAATTATTCGTGGTTGGGCATATTGGGAATGGGTAAAATATATGCAAAAACGTAATCCCAATACCCCCAATTTGGTTAGTAAAATATTTATGCCTCAGCAGAGAGGTTCTTTATTACCACAGACCAAATATTGGAAACAGATTTTAGACTTTCAGCCCGTTAACTGTATTTATTCAGGACAGCCCTTAGACAGCAAAAACATGAGTTTAGACCATTATCTACCTTGGTCATTTGTTGCTCATGATCAGCTTTGGAATTTAATTCCGACTGATCCCAGTGTCAATTCATCTAAATCTAATCGTTTACCATCTGAAAAGTATTTTACTGATTTTGTGAAACTACAACATTTGGGGTTAAAGGTTTCTCATGAAATTATGAGTCATAAAAAGTGGTTGAATATCGTTGAACCTTATATTTCTGAGTTAAAAATGAATAATCCTGAAGATTTACTTGATTTAGATAAGTTAAGCAAGGCATACGAGTTAACAATCCAGCCCTTGATTTCCTTGGCAACGATTCAAGGTTTTAGTCCAGATTGGTGATATAATTGATCAATTTTATTCTGCAATGCTTCTCAAGCTGTGGGGAAAACTCCCAT
>JAHEOB010000016.1 GCA_018610095.1 Halothece sp. MAG | reverse complement strand
CTAAAACGGATGTGGGATCCCATTGCCTACGCTTTAGGCTTTATCGACACCGAACAAATTTCCGCGCGTTGTATGCTAACCATTTTCCAATTATTTGCAGCGCGTACTGAAGCCTCGGTTTTACGAATGTTGGAAGGATCGCCTCAACAATATCTCCATCAGCCCATTATTGATTACCTCCACGGCAGAGGGGCAAAAATTTACACTCGCCGTCGGGTTCGAGAGGTTCTCTATGAAACTAAAAACGGCACGACGAACGTGACAGGCATTGTGGTTGCTAACGGGCAGGAAACCGAAACCATTACCGCCGATGCTTATGTCGCAGCCTGCGATCTTCCCGGGATTAAACGACTAATTCCTCAATCTTGGCGAGCGTGGCAAGCATTTGACAACATTTACCAGTTAGAGGCAGTTCCCGTGGCAACGGTGCAATTGCGGTTTGATGGTTGGGTAACCGAATTACAAGACGAACAAAAACGAAACCAATTACAGCAAGCAGCAGGCATTGATAACCTCCTCTATACCCCAGATGCCGATTTTTCCTGCTTTGCCGATTTAGCCCTCACCAGTCCAGGGGATTATTATCGCCCCGGGGAAGGGTCATTATTACAATTAGTCTTAACCCCAGGAGATCCCTTTATTAAAGAAACCAATAGCGCGATCGCGCAGCATGTCCTCTCGCAAGTTCACGAATTATTCCCCTCCTCCCGCGAGTTAAATATGACTTGGTATAGTGTTGTTAAACTCGCCCAATCCTTATATCGAGAAGCACCAGGAATGGATATCTATCGCCCAAATCAAACCACTCCTGTTGCTAATTTCTTCCTTGCCGGAAGTTATACCCAACAAGACTATATTGATAGCATGGAAGGAGCAACCATTTCGGGGGAACGGGCAGCCCAAGCGGTTGTTGAATCTATCACATAGGTAATTGTCATGTCGAATTGGCTGGAACATAGTGTAGAAATTGAAGTCGAAGCCCCCATTGATAAGGTTTGGAATGCTTGGTCTGATTTAGAAGAAATGCCTAAGTGGATGAAATGGATTGATTCGGTGGAAGTATTAGCCGATGATCCTGAACTATCCCGTTGGAAACTTGCTTCTGGGGGATGGCAATTTAGCTGGTTATCACGAATTACGAAATTAGTTCCGCAGCAAATTATCCAGTGGGAATCAGTGGATGGATTACCCAATAAGGGGGCAGTGCGATTTTATGATCGTAAAACCAGTAGTATTGTTCGTTTATCCGTCGCTTATTCCATTCCTGGGGTAATTGGCGAACTTATGGATAACTTATTTTTAGGGCAAGTAGTTGAATCAACCCTAAAAGCCGACTTAGAACGATTTCGAGACTATATTACTCAATAATCTTCTAATTGAATGTTAAAAATCCGAAGTATGGCTGCTGTGAGTTATGGAATCGTTGCGATCGCGAGTTTAATCCTTGGTACGATTGCTTTGTTTCGCGATCGATTTCTGGTTAGAGTAAAAAATAATAGTCGTTTAAGCATTCAATTATGACAATTCACGCTTACGCAGCAAAGGAAGTTGGGGGAAAACTGGAACCTTTTGATTATGAACCTGGTTCCCTTGGTTTAGAAGAAGTAGAAATTGAGGTCAAATATTGTGGTATTTGTCACAGCGACATCATGATTGTGGATGATGAAATAGGCATTTCCCAATATCCAGTCGTCCCTGGTCATGAAGTAATCGGAACGGTTAACGCAGTGGGTGAGGGAGTCCAGAATTTGCAAATTGGTCAACAAGTGGGATTAGGTTGGCTTTCTCATTCCTGCATGAGTTGTGAGTGGTGTTTAGCAGGGGATCACAATCTCTGTCAGAGTGCGCAACCTACCATTATCGGACACTACGGTGGCTTTGCTGATAAAGTTCGCGCCCATCACAAATGGGTATTTCCCTTACCTGACGCTTTAAATCCTCAAACCGCAGGTCCTTTGTTTTGTGGTGGAATTACAGTTTTTAATCCCATTGTACAATTAAATATTAAAGGCAGCGATCGCGTTGGCATTATTGGCGTTGGTGGCTTAGGGCACATGGCAATTCAGTTTTTAAGTGCTTGGGGATGTGAAGTAACTGCTTTTTCCACTAGCGCTGATAAAGAAGCAGAAGCAAGAAACTTAGGGGCTGATCATTTTGTCAATTCTAGTAATCCCACAGCTATCAAGGAATTAACTAATTCTTTTGATGTGATTCTTTCTACCGTTAACGCTGATTTAGACTGGGAAAGTTATGTTGCAGCCCTACGCCCTCGGGGATGTCTTCACTTTTTAGGAATTACGCCCCACCCCATTGCCGTGCAGATGATTTCTTTATTATTAGGACAAAAATCAATCTCTGCTAGTCCTGTGGGAAGTCCCAGTGTTGTTGAACAGATGCTCAATTTTGTTGCCCGTAAACAACTACAACCGATGGTTGAGTTTTATCCGTTTGAGCAAGTGAATGAAGCCATGGATCGACTTCGTGAAGGGAAACCCCGTTATCGCATTGTGTTGCAACGCTAACCTGATTAACCCCACAAAAGTGATCTTTGATGAAAATTTTGATGATTTCTGCGGTTTTGCCGTCACCCGATAGCTATAGTTCGATTCCCATACGAACATTTAACCTGATTAGACACCTAAGTCACCGTCATGATGTCACGCTAGTGGCACAAAAATCTGACATGGCAAGCGATCGCTATATAGAGACTCTTAGTGAATGGTTAGAGGAATTAGTTATTTTTACCCATCATCAAGAACTTCCCTCTAGAGGACTGGTTAATCGGGCAAAGCGAGTTGGGCAACTTTTAAAAGAAGGGAGACCCAAAAGTGTTCTTTCTTATTATTCTCCTCAAATGCAGCAATGGATTGATCAAAAAATTGCTGAGAAACAATTTGATGTTGTCAGTTGTGAAGGGAGTATAAATGAAACCTATATTCGCCGAGAATGGCAATCTCAACTCAAGATGGTTGTCAATATTCACGGTTCCCTTTATGGGACGTCTGAAAAATATTTAGAACGCTCCATTTCCGCTAAAAAAAGTTTTAAAGAACAATTAAATGTTCCCATTTTACGACGCTATGAAAAACAATATTGTTCCAAGTTTTCTGCATTAGTTACCACCACTAACGAAGATAAACGTTATATTCAACAATTAGAAACCGAAAAGCCCATTAAAGTTGTTCCCAATGGGGTTAATTTAGATTTATTTCCCACACGGAATTATGCTCCAGAAGGTTATCAATTAATTTATATTAGCCACCAAGAAGAATTTACCATTCCTGAAGAAGTCAATTGGTTATGTCAATGGATTTTTCCAGAGATCAAAAAACGTTACTCTCAGGTGAGTTTAAAATTAGTTAGAATTCCTTCTAATTTATCGAGTTGGGGAAATAGCCCTGGCATTGAAGTTGCTCCCTCTGAGGCATCGTTACCAAATCTCTTACAAGAAAGTACTGTTTGTGTGCTACCTATCCAAGCTGGTTTGGGCATGAAAGCGGTTACCTTGCAAGCGATGGCAAGTGGTGTTCCCGTTGTCGGCAGCGATCGCGCTTTAGAAGGTTTAAAAGTTGATGGGCCGAGTGCCAAACTTTCGGCAATGCGGGCAAATGCTTTGGAAGAATATATTTATAGTATTGGGCGATTATTCCAACAGGAATCTCTACGGGAACGAATTTCCCAGAATGCCCGTGCTTTAGTGGAAAAGTCTCATAATTGGGAAACAATTGCACAACAATATGAAACAGTTTTATCTCAATAGCGTGATTTAATTCACTTTGTTTTTCATGTATCATTGAGAATAATCTATTGATAATTGTTGGAATTTACTACTTTTATAGAGTCGATAATAATTAATTATTCCTCCTACAAAAAACAACAAACTACCAATAATATATTCCCAAGCAACGTAGCTAAATACTAACTGTTGCCAAGAATCTTCTAAATTTAATGGTTGCCATAAATAGGGAATCGAAGCCACCAAAAACAAGACTGATCCCAAAGCATACATAATTGCTGTTAAATTCAGTAATTGCAATTGTATCAAAGAACTTTCTTTGATAATTTCAATAATATTAATACAGGCCCCAATTAAAAAGAGTAAACTACCAATAATAAAACACCAACTACCCACAATAAATTGTTCAACTTGGGATAAAAAAAGTAAGCTGCCAACGGTAAATAAAATGGTTCCCATAACATAAAAATTCGCAGCGATAAATTCTAACCAATCCCATGGAGTTAAAACAAGTCGAGTCCGTAAATAATTAATCGATTCCCAAAAATCTTGGCTGGTTATAATTAAATAAACGAGCGATCCGATAAAAAATGTCCAAGCACCAAAGTCAAACCACTCTTCATAAATCGGTAGAAAGAAAACACTACCAATAATAAAAATAATACCGCCTACAATATAGAGGACGGCATTAATGACTTCCCAGTAAAATGAACTAATACCAAATTTTCTCTCTGGGAACAGCGTATATTGACGGGGACGAGATGTGAATAGATGGGGCATATCTAAACAGTATTGAATATCAAGACATTATCATATTGATCAATTCGCATTCAGAATACTACTAACAATGTATTCCAACCGACATATTGGAATAAAATGCGATTTTTATTAATAAAGTAGGGTGATTTTTTCACCCCACTCTAGGTAGGCTATCAATTAAGATTTTAGCTTTAACATCTGATAGGTTAAAGCCATACTTTCTTCATATAAAAGTTCTCGTCCCCAACGTTGCAACTGTTTTGTCAATAATTGTTCTGTTTTTTGGTCAAATAGCGGGGTTACCTGTTGAATGCGACACGATTGTGCTCCACCCCCAGCTTCCATGCGCATACAGCCTGTGGTTTCAGAACAAAGGACTGTACAACAATCTGCTTCTAAATTGGTGGAACTGAGACGTATGCTAATGAGATCTCCTGGAATTTCACCCGCTTCCGTAGGGATTCCAGCTAATTCTGCGACAATTTCCGATTTTTCCTCAGATTTAAATTTAATGCGACGGATATCATAGTCTCCCCCTTCATATTCATAAGCGATGGGCCTCCACTGCAAGCGAGAGGCTAACCAACCTAAAAACATGAACGCTTGGGTGGGATTGCCTTGTTCATAGTCAATGGTAACCTGATCTACCTCTGTCAAAGCATTCCGTCGTTCTGGAGGATCAAATGCTTCGGCGGTTAATTCTTGCCAAGCGGATAGCCGTCGCCAGTTCAAGTCCGCCAACACCAGTCCTTGATCCAGAAGTTGACCAACACAGGTTAATTCTCCTTCCGGATCAGCAAAGGTGCTGGAATCAACAATGATAATATCGCTATTATCGGATAGCCGTTGGAACAAGCCATAATCTGGTTTGGGATTGGCTTTCCACCAAATAAATTTTGGCAGTTCACTCACCATTAAGGCAG
Organism: Halothece sp. MAG; assembly: GCA_018610095.1. Classification (GTDB taxonomy): domain Bacteria; phylum Cyanobacteriota; class Cyanobacteriia; order Cyanobacteriales; family Rubidibacteraceae; genus Halothece. The sequence goes on along the minus strand of JAHEOB010000016.1, from coordinate 1,488 downwards.
AAATCATGCCACCAATCCGTTCCAAGGCTTCCGCAGTTCCAGTAAAATTAATATACTCACAGCAGACTAAACTGTTACTGCCTTGTTTTTGAATCGGACAATAGGCAGAAACTTGGGCAGATACCCCTTCATCGTCTCCAGCGGTAGGATAAAGGGTAATAATCCGACAAGGATTCGCTGAGGCAATGGCATCAGCAATTTCGGCGCGATCGCGGTTGAAAATATATTGATGATTTTTCCCCAATGTAGCTTGTTGTTGATGTTGTTGATATTGGGAACGGAGATGGTCTAAAAACTCAGGAGTTGGTTTTCCAGTTTCCTCAAACCCGTAGTGTTTTTGGGCTTGCTTAATTGCTGAGACGGTTTCTTCACCAACAATTCCATCAAGGGAACCGTTGTAAAATCCCAGTACTGCTAATAACTGCTGGGTTTCCTCAGATTCATAAATCACCATGGTAAAGGTGGTGGCACGAGTCGCGATTGTACCATCGTCACCAGCACTATGGCTTTGCCAAATTTGATTCAGTTCGGTTTCAATCTCGTCAATGGAAACATCTTTGGGATTTTGTAAGGAAAGAAGTGGTGGAGATTGTATCATTGTCATGCCTCACTTTAGGGTTCGTTATAATCTACGCCAACGGCGACCATCGCGATTGATCAGGGTTTCTGCTTCCAGCGGTTCCCACGTTCCAGCTTCGTATTGCGGGACTGCATCGGGATCACTGGCTTCATCCCAAACGGATAAAACGGGACTCACCACTCGCCAGGCTTCTTCCACTTCATCAGAACGAGTAAACAAGGTTTGATCCCCTAACATGCAATCGAGAAGGAGACGATTATAAGCATCTGACGTTGCCATGCCAAAGGAGGACCCATAACTAAAGTCCATATCCACGGATCGACTTCTTAATTCTGGTCCTGGCATTTTGGCTTCAAATCGCAGCGAAATCCCTTCATTGGGTTGAATCCGCATCGTTAAAACATTAGGATTAGTTTGTTGCGCTGCGGATTGGAAAATTAATAAGGGAACTTCCCGAAACTGAATGGCAATTTCCGTCACTTTTTTTGGTAAGCGTTTCCCAGTGCGTAAATAGAAGGGAACCCCTTTCCAACGCCAGTTATCACAATACAGTTTTAAGGCTGCAAAAGTGGGAGTGGTGGAGTTGGCATCAACCCCTTCTTCTTCGCGATAGCCAGGAACCGGTTTCCCATTCATCCAACCGGCACGATATTGTCCTCGAACCGCACAATTATCTAAATGATGGGTATCTGCTAAATAAAACGATTCTAAGGCTTTCGTTTTTTCGGTGCGAATACTATCGGCATCCAAAGAATTAGGCGGTTCCATTGCCGTTAGGGAAACCAACTGCATCAGGTGGTTTTGCACCATATCTCGCAGGGCTCCAGCAGATTCATAATAACCTGCCCGATCTTCGACCCCTACCGTTTCTGCCACAGTAATTTGCACATGATCCACAAACTGGCGAT
>JAHEOB010000015.1 GCA_018610095.1 Halothece sp. MAG | reverse complement strand
GCAGCGATAAGGGCAGCCCCGATCGCGCGGGTCGCTAAAATCATGCCATTGACAAAAGAATTGGCATCAATCGCAGTTTGAAAATAGAGGGGGGCATAAACAATAACTGTATAAAACAAGATAGCTGATCCAAATAAGGTCATTAGCATGATCCCGATCCGAGGATCATTTAAAGACTGACCTAGCTTGTTTAAAGAAATTCCCTTAACACCATTATTTTCTCCTTTTGTGGGTTCTTTTAACACCCATTTAGCAGCAATTGCTACTAGCAGGGCGAAGCCATAAAGCGCAAACGCCCATCGCCAATGAATCGAACCCAACCATCCTGCCAACAAGGGAACCATGATACTGGCAAGGGAAATGACACTGGCGGTATATCCCATTAAGCGCGATCGCGTTTCCCCTTCAAATAAATGACTGACTAACCCAAAACTAGCTGCGGAAATCCCCCCATTGGCAACGCCTACTAATCCTCGCAACACTAATAGCGAAGCGAAATTTTGGGCGAATGCCCCGGCTATTCCAAACAAGGCAAATCCCAATAGCGATGGTAGCAACACCGTTAATTTTCCCCAGCGATCAGCGACCAATCCTAATAAGGGACTGGCAATAGCGACACTGAGTCGAGGCATACTCACCACCATTCCTGCCCATCGCGGATTAAGGTTTAATTGTTCCACAATTTCGGGAAACACTGGCGCGATCGCGCCCCCTGTCAAACTTGTAAGGCAACCTGCTGCTAACAGCACACTCAACATGGGTACTTGAGTGGGAGAAATCCCCCGATTTAAAAGTTGCAAACGCAGTCGTTTTGGGATTGCCATTATCTTTAACGCTGTTTTGCAGTTACCGAAGGCTTAACCCAATGGGTGAGATCGCGATGGAGTAACTGTGAAAGGTGTTCTACATCTTCAGCAAAGGTATCTTGCAGGTGCGCTTCCATTGCTGGGGTTAAGGCAGGGGGCTTTTGCTTAACGGCATTCATGGAACGGATGAGACGGTGCAATCTTAGCAAAATCAATTTTTGCCATTCCCATAGTCTCCTCTTTTGAGAGCCGGACTGACTTGCCCAATTGGTAACTGTTTGCGGTGGGTGAAACAATAAACGTTGTAACCAACGAAAACGATAGAATTGACTCTCTTGCCGTCGTGGGAAGTGGGTTCGCCCATCATCATCCACCCCAATAAACTCACAAATTTTCTGATAAATCGCTCGAGGGTTTTCTTTAAAATCATCAAACACTAAAACCAAGCAGCGATCGCGCCCAGCAATGGCAAATAACCGCTCAATCCGTTCCCCAAGTTTTCCCACTTGTTGATACTGCAACAAATTGGGATCGCGACATAACGGCGGGATATTTTCACCGCGCGATCGGGCTTGTTGATACTCCCAGGCTTGTTGAAAATCCCAACAATCTTCATCCATGATGTATAACATCCGAAGATGATAGGAACGAACTAAATCAATGGGATTACGCACCATTGCAATAAGTTTGACATTGGGATTTATTTTCAGGATGCGATGGAGAACCTCATCGGAATAAAGGTAAGTGACAGAACCTTCCCCAATCGCTTGATGAAATGATCGACAATGACCAAAAAATTGATTCTGGTAATGGTCTAAATAAGCCTGAAAAGAGGAATAATGGTTTGGGGAATTAAACAAAAAGTGCGTTTCCTTAGGTCGCGAGAAACAAATTTGCGGATGCTGAGAAAGATAACGACTTAAGGCAGTGGTTCCGCATCTAGGGGCACCCACCATTACAAAATTGGGCAAATGATTCATTAATTCCAGCTAATTCGTTAATTGTTCTGTCGTCTGTTTGGCACACTGTTGGGAAGCCAGTTCGCTGTTTGCACTGTCCTGATGTTGACCATTATCTTGTTGCTTTTGATTTTGATACTGCTGGTATTGTTGAACCGTTACCCGTTGCAGTGCTGTAATCGCAGGATTCACTTCAACATAACGGCGTTGCGGATTAAGCAGATAATTTTGTTGTTCGCTTTCAATCATCTCGATATCTTGATTGAGAAAACGACGGAAAACGAAGCGTCGAATAAGAACCTGCAACACGGATTGAAGTGACCGTTTGATAAATCGAGGTAAAGGCACTTTCACAAATAACAGGCTAAAGGAATAGCTTTTAGTAGGACTTGCAGGAAGGCGCATCAAATAAAGCGATGACACCCCTTCTAGGGTATTGTAGTAGTGCGGATACTGATATTGAACCGAGGCTGTTCGATACGTGACTTTAGCATTGTCTTTGTTTAGATTCAAAACTTTGCTCAGCCAACCTTGATAGGCAATTTGGTAATCTGCTTTTACACTTTGATCAGTTCGTTCTAATCTCAAAAGTTTGGGATTAAACCAACCTTGTAAATTGCGATGCAAATAGCCATGAAACACATCCATGGTGTTTTCATTACAAATGGAAAAATGGGCATTAAATTCTGCACCCACTGGAATCATAAAAAAATCAGGGTCATTATATTCCGCTATTTCAGGTAAGGAAACAGTATCGGCTAAGTTGGGATCACCGGGAAAAACCCAAATCAAACCATATTTTTCACAAACAGGATAGGAATGAACGCCAGCTTTTGGTAATTTTTGATTGGCGTCAAAATAGGGAATATTCACACATTCTCCCTTTTCGGAAATTTCCCATCCGTGATAAGGACAAATAACATGACATCCGTGAACTTCTCCTTTATCAAGGGCGACACCGCGATGGGGACAGGCATTTTCTAAAGCATATACCTGATCGTTTTCATCTCGATAAAGAACAATGGGTTGTGACCAAATCGTGATCCCGAGTGTATCTTGGGATTTGACATTTTCACTCCAAGCAACAGCATACCAATAGTTGGGATTGATCCCGACTTCACGTACCCGATTTTGAACTTGTTGTTCCGTTAGATCCGTTTTTAACTCCATAAATGATTGGCTTGCTAATCTTGCTAATTGAGACAATTGACCGTTTATTATTACTTTGGCACTTTGAACTGAGTAGGGACTATAAAACACCTTAGTCCTTGATTAGCGCAACTGTCCCCCATAAAGGAATCATTTTTTTTGAATTTTGTTCCAGCAGCGATCGCAATTATATCACTAACAGACAGCAGCATTCCCCGTTAGACCGCACATCACAGTTAGCAATGAATCGTTAACGGTGCGATTAACACCAAGGGGCACCGATGCGAAGCCTCGATCGCGCTTCAAAATATTAAAATATATTAAAATATTCAAACAATTCTATTCAAATCCAACAATAACAGACCATTTTTAATCAAACTAGAAATAAGACCGATCTTGAAATAGATAAATTGTAATTTAAGATTTAAGGCAAATCGATAGTTTGTCCATTATTAAGAAAACCTCAAAATTTGTGAGAACGTTATGAATGAGCTACAAAAATACCAATTCAAATGTACATTAACCTTTGGAGATATTTATGCGCAGGTTATTGTCTGGCTGATTGTTATCTTTATTAGTTTAGCCACTGCCTTAGCGCTTTGGAGCAGCGATCAGCAAACTTATGCCATCGTTACAATGGGGCTAATTTTAGTCATTTCGTTGCCATTTTTACTGTTCGCCTTTGTTACCACCTTATTGAACAATATTGAACTAATGCCGTTGCAAGAAGAGGAATCAACCCAACGGCGATCAAAATCTTCTCAACGAACGAAACAAACAGCCACCTCAACTAGTTAGCGGGTTAAGGAATAACGTCTTGGTTTCTCATTCAAAATTAATGATAAATAACTAAACTCGTAAAGGAGATGATTCTCGCAGGTTCTCAAATTAAACCTAAATTTGATCTAAAGTTCGATGCCTGTTACAGAATCTCTCCTTATTATTGTAGGTAGGAAATGTTTTACTCCCGATTCGCTATGACGGTATCGAGGGCAACCTAAGGAGAAAATTATGGTTAATTCTGCACCCTCTCAAAGCTCTGAAGGGGATTGTATTACCCTCTCTCGCTATGTCTTACACGACTTAAAGAGTTTTTCCCAACCAGCACAAGACTTAAGTGCTTTAATGAATCGCATCGCACTAGCGGGAAAGCTAATTTCACGGCGCTTGAGTCGCGCTGGCATTCTAGAAGGCGTGTTAGGTTTCACTGGAGAAACCAACGTCCAAGGGGAATCGGTAAAACGGATGGACGTTTATGCTAATGACATTTTTATCTCCGTTTTTAAGGAAAGTGGGTTAGTCTGTCGTCTTGCTTCTGAAGAGATGGACCAACCCTATTATATTCCCGAAAATTGTCCCATTGGACGTTATACACTTTTAATGGACCCCATTGATGGTTCATCCAATATTGATACTAATCTCAATGTAGGGTCAATTTTCTCCATCCGTCAACAGCAAGGGGAACAAATCGATGGCGAAGGGAATGATTTGTTACAAGACGGACATCAACAAATTGGTGCTGGGTATATCCTATATGGAGCAAGCACCATGTTGGTGTATTCCTTAGGGAATGGCGTTCATTCCTTCACCTTAGACCCCAGCTTAGGGGAATTTATCCTTGCGGAAGAAAATGTCAAAATTCCCGAATCAGGGTCAATTTATAGTCTCAATGAAGGAAACTTTTGGCAATGGGAAGACTCCATCCGTGAGTATGTGCGTTACGTCCATCGTCAAGATGGCTATAGCGCTCGTTATGGCGGTGCCTTAGTGGGAGACTTTCACCGGATTCTCCAACAAGGCGGTGTTTTCTTATATCCGGGAACGGTCAACAAACCAGAAGGAAAGTTACGCTTATTATATGAAACGGTTCCTCTTGCCTTTTTAGTGGAACAAGCGGGGGGGAAAGCTAGTACAGGGACACAACGGTTAATGGATGTTGTACCGGATCGGCTTCATGCTCGTGCGCCCTTAGTGATTGGTAGTCCCAGAAGTGTGGAATTAGTGGAATCGTTCCATCAACAATCTACCAGTCAGTCCCAACAACCCGCTATGGCAGATCAATAACAATTAAATTAGATATTAAGGAGGAATCACTATGACGGCTACCAATGAAAATCCCATCCTACAAATTGAACAACAATATGGTCAAAGTGTTTGGATGGATAATCTCTCTCGGGATATTATTCGTTCTGGTGAATTAAAACAATTAACCGAACAACGGGGAATTCATGGAATCACCTCGAACCCAACCATTTTTGAAAAAGCGATCGCGGGTAACGAAACTTACGACCAAGATATCGAAGCCGGAAGTAAAGAAGGGAAATCGGTGCAAGCGATTTATGAATCCCTAGTATTTGAAGATATCCGGGAAGCCTGCGATACATTGCGCCCGATTTACGATGAAACCAATGGCACGGATGGTTATGTCAGTATCGAAGTGCCTCCCACGATCGCGCAGGATACTGAAAGCACCATTAGTGAAGCCCGCCGTTATTTCCAAGCAATTGGTCGGGATAATGTCATGATTAAAATCCCGGGGACTCAGAAAGGATTACCGGCGGTAGAACAAGCCATCCGTGAAGGCATTAATGTCAATATTACCCTACTGTTTTCGGTACAAAGTTACGTTGAAACGGCTTGGGCTTATATTCGGGGCTTAGAAAAACGCTTAGAAGATGGCAAGGATATTAGTAATATTGCCTCCGTTGCTAGCTTCTTCCTAAGTCGCATTGATGTCAAAGTTGACAAAATGCTTGATGAAAAAATGGCGGAGGCTGATGAAAGCAAGCAAGAAAAATTAAAGCAACTCAAAGGCAAAGTTGCCATTGCAAACGCCAAAATTGCTTATCAAGAATTCAAGAAAATCTTTAGCAGCGATCGCTGGAAAAAACTGGAACAACATGGGGCTAAGTTACAGCGTCTGCTGTGGGCAAGCACTGGCACTAAAAATCCCGACTACAGCGATGTTATGTATGTGGATGAATTAGTAGGACGCTATACCATTAATACCATGCCGCCAGAAACCATTGAGGCTTGTGCCGATCACTGCAGTCCCGGCGATCGCATCGAAATGGATGTGGATCAAGCTTATCAAATTATGGAAAGCTTAAAAGACCCCGATGTCAACATTGACTTAGACCAAGTCATGTCAGAATTATTAGATGAAGGCATCGAAAAATTTGTTAAGCCCTACGAATCTCTCCTTTCCTCCCTCGATAATAAAGTGAAACAATTAACTTCAGTCTAGTTTATTGCCCCTCAATTCCTCCTTTTTAGAAATGCGAATTGGGGGGTAAAATTTGACGATCCATGATTACATTAACAACGAATAACCAATTATGGTAGCAGTTAAAGAAAATCCGCTTCGGGTGGGCTTACAACAAGAACGAATCCCTGAACCTACCATAATGGTAATTTTTGGGGCTTCAGGGGATTTAACGCAACGGAAACTGGTTCCAGCCCTTTATGAACTGAAACGAGAACATCGCCTGCCGGGAGAACTAACCATTGTCGGTGTCGCCCGCCGAGAATGGAGTCACGACTATTTCCGCGAACAAATGCGGGAAGGGGTGGAAAATTTTTCCTCTGGTATTGGCAATGAGGAACTCTGGAACGATTTTGCAGAAGGCTTGTATTACTGTTCTGGGAACATGGATCAACAGGAAAGTTACCAGAAGTTAAAAGCCTTCTTAGAAGAATTAGATGGCAAACGAGGCACCAGAGGCAACCGCGTGTTTTATTTAGCGGTGTCTCCCAAGTTTTTCCCAGATGCTATTCAGCAGTTAGGGAAAGCAGGGATGTTAAACGATCCCAATAAGCAACGCTTAGTTATTGAAAAGCCGTTTGGCAAAGATTTAGCCACCGCCCGTTCTCTCAACCGAACGGTACAGGAAGTTTGTTACGAAAACCAAGTTTATCGCATTGACCATTATTTAGGGAAAGAAACGGTTCAAAACCTATTAGTGTTCCGTTTTGCCAATGCCATCTTTGAACCCCTTTGGAATCGCCAATTTGTGGATCATGTGCAAATAACTGTGGCAGAAACAGTGGGGGTAGAAGATCGGGCGGGTTATTATGAATCTGCCGGCGCCCTGCGAGATATGGTGCAAAATC
>JAHEOB010000014.1 GCA_018610095.1 Halothece sp. MAG | reverse complement strand
CAGCGCAATGAAATCTCTCAAGAAAAAGCGGCTCAAATCGCTGGTTTGAATCGAAGAGATTTTTTAGCAGCATTAGCACGAGAAGAAGTAGATGTATTCCACGTGGATATGGAAGACTTGAAACAAGAATTAGAAAGTGGCTGAAATTCCTGCAATTAATACATCCCCTTTGATCTTTTTTACAAAAGGGAATTATCTCTCTCTACTACAGGTGGTGAGTCAAGAATTTATCGTTCCGAAAGTGGTTGCAACGGAAGTTCAAGCCTATGGGGAGTCTGATGTAACTGCTCAAGCCTTGGCTAAAACCGAATGGCTGATGATTCAGGAAACACCACCTGTTTCCAGCGTCATTCAATCTTGGGATTTGGGACCTGGAGAATCAGCAGTTTTGAGTTGGGGAAATGCTTATGGTGGTACAGAAGTCATCATTGATGACTTGATGGCTCGGCGTTGCGCTAAGGCTCTACAAATTCCCGTGAAGGGGACGTTGGGAATAGTTTTATTGGCTAAACAACGGGGCGTGATTTCTAAGGCTCGTCCGATACTAGAGACTTTCAAACAGTCTGGAATGTATCTTTCAGATAATGTAATGAATAAAGCGTTAAAAATGGTTAAGGAGTAAAAATGGCAACTGTAAAACAACCCCCTAAGCATCATGGATTGACAGACTGAATATGATTTTGATTTCTACGCCTAGCTGAATCAAATATTCCTTTAGAACTCATGGTTACAAATGTAAAACGGTTCACTTTTGAAGAATACCTTGCTTTAGATAAGGGCACTGATATTCGCTACGAATTAGTTGATGGAGAATTAGTGCCCATGAGCTTGGGAACTGGACAACATACTGCTATCATTCGCTTTTTAAACCGAAAACTTGACCAAGCGGTTGAAGAACTTTCCCAACCGTGGGAAGTCATTCCAGCAATGGTAGGAATTCGCTCTCCTCGGGGAACACGCTGGGATACGGTGCGGATTCCAGACTTAACAATTTTACCAAAATCTCAATTGCAGGAAATGGCAGCTCGTGAATACGTTATTGATCTCCACGAACCGCCTCCGATTTTAGTGGTAGAGGTGGTTAGCGAATCTACCAAAAGTGTTGATTATCGCGCCAAATGGGTTGAATATGCTGCTCTGAATATTACAGAATACTGGATTGTTGATCCCCTTAAGCAAACAATTACCATCTGCAACTTAGAAGAGGGTCGCTATCGAGATTCAGAGTTTCGAGGAGAAGAAATGATTCACTCTCCAACCATTCCTAACTTACACTTAGCCACTGCAGAAATGTTTTAAATCAAATTACGATCAAAGGATTTTGGTATTTTGGCGCGATCGCGCTCTTATGGATTAGCGATATTAAAAAATTTCGCTTAAATCTAAAACAAATCCAGGTAAAACATCTCTCCCTGATAAAGTTTTAGGATTATTTAAAGTCTCTACGGGTTGTCCAGCTTCATAAATTTCGACAGTTTTGGCAGATGGTTCAATCAGCCACCCCAATTTTACGCCATTATCTAAATATTCCTGCATCTTGGCTTGCAAATCTTGATATCGCTGATTTTCTAAATCACTAGGACTCACTAATTCAATAACAAAATCAGGCGCAATAGGGGGAAATCCTTGTTTTTCTTCAGCGGTTAAAGTCTCCCAACGTTCTAACCTCACCCAACTAACATCAGGACTTCTTCTCGCACCATTGGGTAAGACAAACACAGTAGAAGAATCAAAGCATTTTCCTAATTTTCTCTGACGATTCCAAATGCCAAGATCAATATACAAATTAAAGTTTTTTTCTCCCGTTTCACCTCCAGTGGGACTCATGACAATTAATTCTCCAGTTTCAGTCAACTCCATTCTTGAAAGTTGTTCGATCGATGCGAGTTGCTCAAATTGAACGGGAGTAATTTGAAATCCTTTCGGAATTGAGATTGACATCACCATACCCAAAGTAAACACATTCTTTAAAACATTCTATTTGATTAGAAGGAGAAAGATTGAACGTCTCCCACTAAGCTCCTAACGTCGTTATAGTGGAAGTCCTCTTGTAACATTAAGATAGAAGCCTAACTTAATTTCCTCTATGACTACTGCTACCTCTAAATCCCTAACCCTGGAAGAATTTCTGCAACTTCCCGAAACTAAACCCGCAAGGGAATTCATTGCTGGGGAAATTACCCAAAAACCAATGCCGAAAGGAAGACATAGTCGTTTACAAGGCAAACTTAGTAGTGAAATTAACCTTGTTACTGAATCTCAAAAAATTGCCTACGCTTTTCCAGAACTAAGGTGTAGCTTTAATGATCGTTCCATTGTTCCCGATATCGCTGTCTTTCGATGGCAAAATATTCCCTTCCTCGATAATGGCCAAGTGCCTGATCAATTTGCTCTCCCTCCTAAGTGGGTGATTGAAATTCTATCTCCAGAGCAAAAACCCAACCAAGTTATTGGAAAAATTGTCTCCTGTCTCGAAAATGGCAGCGAACTGGGTTGGCTCATTGATCCTGATGATCAAAGTGTTTTGGTATTTTGGCGCGATCGCGCTCCCCAATTGATTTCTAATCATCAAGTTTTACCCGTATTAGAAGGAATCGAGTTAGAATTAACGCCTAACCATATCTTTGGTTGGCTCAAAATGGGATAATCAATTTCTAAACTAGTAGAACAAGTCAGCGACTGGCAATTCTAGGTGCGGTAACAGAGAATCAGCAATGGTATCTTGATTACTTAAGGTTTCAAATCCACCACCTTGAGGAAAAATGGTTACAGTTTGTACTTGCGGATCAACAATCCAAATGCGGTCAATACCAGCCTTGAGATAGTCTCCTGTCTTGGCTGTTAGCTCGCCAAAGGATTGACCCGGAGAGATAATTTCTATTACTAACTCTGGGATAACAGGACAGGGAACATCCTCCTCCCAGTCGGGAGAGAGGCGTTGATAGGAAACATAGGTAATATCGGGAACGGGAACCCAATCAGTTCCATGGCGTTTTAGAAGAATGCCCCATTCAGGAAGAACGCGACCCGTTTGTTGAGCTTGGCACCAATTATTAATGGCTGTTAGTAAAGATAACTGAGTTTGGGAATGCTTAAATTTTGGCGACACTTTAGGCTTTAATTCCCCGTTGACCAATTCGCAACGGTCTGGTGGCTGCTTGAGAAATTCCTCTAGGCTGAGGGAGCTAGTCGTAGTAACATTCATTTAAGGAAGCCACAACACAAATTAACTTATACCAATTCTGAGAAATACTGCACTATAACTGCTGACCAAATTTCCCGACATCGGAGTTAAAGAGCAGTAACCATTTAGTGCAATCTTTTTGGTAAATGGTATTACAAGATAATTAATTTAATCAAATTCTGTTTTTAATTAATGGTTGCAAAAACCGAGCGCTTAACAATTTAAAAATACCTTGCTATTAATAATGGTACCAATCATCGCTACGAATTGGTTAAGGTAGCGTGATTGTTGCTAAGCGATACCAATGAGCTTAAGGGTCAGTGATGGAAAGCATTGATCGCGCTGCCTAAACTCAAAAGGAGTTTTCATAAGTAATTCTGTGCTATCGAATATGCGTTTCAAGTTCCCTAAATTTTGTCGCTTTATTATTATTGTGGGAATTGTTGCGATTATCACCATTGTTGCTTCCCTTCCAGTTCGCATTGCCCTAACTCACTTCCAAAATCCTCAACCAGAAGCAATTTTTATGTTAGGCGGTGGCATACAACGAGAGCACTTTACGGCGGAATTTGCTCAACAACACCCTGAACTCCCTGTTTGGATTTCTGCTGGCTCTAGCCGAATTCGTAAGATTTTTGCAGAAGCAAACTTAGATTCCAACCGCATCCATTATGACGATCGCGCCACTGATACGGTGACAAATTTCACCACGATGGTAGAGCCGTTTCAGAAAAATGATATCCATCATGTTTATCTCATTACCTCTGATTTTCACATGAGGCGTTCCAGCGCGATCGCGACAATCGTTTTTGGGAGTCAAGGTATTGTTTTTACCCCAAGGGAAGTGTCTTCTTCAAAAGAACCCGAAGAAATAAGCCGCATTATCCGTGATATCGGTCGTTGTTTATTATGGCTGGTAACCGGTCGCACAGGTGCAAGCTATAATCCCCGCCTGTCTCATGATTCCCCATTACTGTCTTTTTCTTGTAGGAGTTCCTGTGCTGTAATCACTTCTTCTCCGCTTCCAAATGACCACAAAGCAGCTGCGGCTTCAGCACGAGTGACTGGTTTTTGAGGTTGCAGTATTTGGGTATAACCATAAACGCGTTGGATATTGGAGTGTTCTCCATTTTTATAGTCTGCCATGATCGCGCTGAGGGCTTTTTTATTAATCTTACCAGCATCTTGAAAGCCCCAAGTCTTTTTCACCTTTTCCACAGTTGCTGAAGGTAAGGAACGACGGAAATCGAGGGGAACTTTCCAGCGTAGTAGGGTTTCCCGAGTGAGTGGTTCCTCAGGGCGAAAACGATTGTCATTCTTTTCATCTCCAAGGGTTGAGGGAATGATTCCCGCTTCTGCTAATCCTTGAATAGCGGAAAAACCAGGATCAGACTGCGAAATATCTTGAAAGGTAGTGGCATCTGCTTTAGAGGCAGGATCGACTTGTTTTCCTCGATCATCGCGATAAAATTTATTATTCGCTTTTAATAACCAATGGGCAAATGTGGCACGGCTAATGGGTTGATTGGGATCAAATTCTGCTGCTTTAGCTGCTTTGACTTCTTGTGGATTGGAAGGTGTTAAGATTCCTAACTTAGCCATATCTTTGACATAGTTTTGCAAAGCATCTGGCGTTTCATTTAAGTCACTAAACTTACCATTAAATTCTGTCGTTGGTTTGACAGTTTTTTCTGATTTTGCTGATGATTTTTCCGGTTTGCTTTGTGCTGATTCATCGGTTTGATTCTGACCGGCAGTTTCTTTTTGATTGGAACTGGATTTCTCTGTTGAAGCGATGGGTTGATACGCCACTAAAACCTCATTACCCTGCTGATCTTTGTTAGTTTTGGTAATCACAACTTTTAGTTGTAAGTTGCGCGATCGCGCCTCCATTTGAGATTTGTTAGAACTACGACTGTCAGAAAAAGGAGTAACAATTTCCCAGTTTTCGCCACTTAATTTTTCTTGATAAAATGTTTGAATGTCATCCACTGAAGCTTGTGCTAGCCATTCTATTTTTCCCGTTTCTGCTTTGGGATCAATGTCTTGTTGCATTAATTGAGCTTCTGGATAAAAAGGGATACTGTCAGGAACCTGATCATTAAGTTTCGAGCTAGTTCTTGTTTGCTGCTGCTGTGATTCTGGTTTTTCTTGTTGTTTTTTAGTCTGGGAAGAAGTTTGTTTTTCTTTTAATTTTGGATCAGGCGCCAATCGCTGTTGTAAGTCTTGGCTACAACCGGTAAGTAAGGTTAAACTTGTTAATAGCGTTAGTAAGGTTTGATAACGAAACACAACTACAGCCTTTCTATCTTAAATTGATATTTTGCTCCATTTAAAAAATAGCGCAACCCTTCCAATTAAGGAGCAATTTTATCACCTGTGGTGGGATCAAAGATAAATAATTGATTCACATCTACTTGAACGGTTATCTCTTGATTGGGCATTCCTTGCCAAATCCCTGCCACTAAAAAATTGATTTGTTGTTCGGTTCGGGGTAAATACCCTCGTAATAACGTTTCTCGTCCCAAGGGTTCAACCAATCCCAATTGTAACCTTAAATTAGCAACGTTGTTGGCAGAAGCATTAATAGAAATAGCTTCCGGACGAATCCCAATCCATAATGGTTGATGATTATAGGAGGTTAAGGCGGTTTCAAGAGCCGTTGTGACAGGAAGGGTTTGTTCCCCCAAATATAAGGTTCCATTTTGATATTTGCCATGTACTAAATTCATGGGAGGACTTCCTAAAAAGCCTGCGACCATACGATTAGCAGGATTGGTATAAACCGCTTTCGGGGAACCAATTTGT
>JAHEOB010000013.1 GCA_018610095.1 Halothece sp. MAG | reverse complement strand
TCAACCTAATCCTAGTATAAAAATTCCCAGTCAGAATCAAGATTGGCGACAAATAACTCAGGGATTACAGTAGAAATAATCAGAAAACTTTTTTATTTATCCATAAGGAGGAATTATTGTGATAAACAGATGGTTTTTCTTGGGGTTTCCAATTCTATTTTTACTCGCTGCATGTAATCCTGATTACTTCAAGTCTAAAAAAGTTCCCGAGTCTCAACAGGAATATGCAGGAATTTGGGTCAATCAAAAAGATTTATTATCATCAGATAATTATGGTGATTCTAACTTAACGTTAATTGGGATTGGTAAAAATAGGGGAGTTTTATATATTGATAATAATACGAATGGTCATTCCTGCAGCTTTTCTCAATGGTCAACGCCCAAGATTGATGATAAACAAATTAAAATCTCTATGTTTTTCTTTTTTGACGACACCTATCAAATTGATGAGCCACCCTATCAGGAATCGGGCAATTGGAAAATGATTTTGGATGGAGAGACATTTAATCGGGTTGAAGAAGGTAATTCCCATAACTTGAAGGAAATGAAAAGTCAGTTGTGGGAAGATGTATGCGATTAATAAAAAAACTAAGTTACCTTTGTCCTAGACACCTCGAAAAGGAAAAATTGCCAAATAAGGCACCATTAACAGCTAAGATGCAGTTGATTGACATCATCCGCATGGCAACGGCAACTTTAACTGCCAATAAATTGCGGAGTAGTTTGACCATGTTAGGTCTCATTATTGGGAATGCTTCAGTCATTGCCATGGTGGGAATTGGACAAGGGGCGCAAAAACTAGCAATCAACGAATTACAAACCTTGGGCCCCAACACCTTATTTATTACCCCAGGACAACAAGGTCAAAACAGCCTTGAACCCTCACGTAGTCTGGTTTATGAAGATGCTCAAGCGATCGCGGAACAAGTGCCAACTGTCCAAGGGGTTGCCCCTGAAATTAGTGATCAACAAGTCATTACCTATCGTAATGAAAATACCGTCGATTCAGTGCAGGGAACCACCCCAGAGTATTTAAGCGTGCGAGATTTTCAAATTGCCCAAGGTCGCTTTTTACAACAAGTGGATTTACAAAATAATCGTCGGGTGGTGGTATTAGGCAGTGACATTGTCGAGGAATTATTTGGCACTCAAAATCCCATTGGCGAAAAGATTCGTATTCGCAATGTTAGCTTTGAAGTGATTGGGGTGATGGAAGAAAAAGGATCATTTTTAGGGAATAATCAAGATAATGTAGTTTATATTCCCCTCACCACCATGGCGCATCAAATTGTAGGAAGTCGCTCTGCTTATGGCATTGATATTACCTTAATTTCTGTTTCTGCTCAAGATCAAGGGAGTATTAGTGCAGCGAGATTTCAAATCGAAAACCTACTGCGATTGCGAAATCATCCCAGGGGGAATCAACAACAAGATTATTTTTCCGTTCAAGCGCAACAAGACATTTTAGATATTGTAGATACCGTCACTGGGGGCTTAACGGTAATGTTAACCGCGATCGCGGGTATTTCCTTATTAGTGGGAGGAATTGGGGTAATGAATATTATGCTGGTTTCCGTTGCGGAACGTACTCAAGAAATTGGACTCCGTAAAGCCGTTGGGGCACGAGAAAAAGACATTCTCACCCAATTTTTAGTGGAAGCAACCATCCTTGCCGTCTTTGGCGGTATTTTTGGCACCTTAATCGGGGGTGGAATCGTCATCCTTGCAGGAAGCCTTTCCCCGTTGCCCACCGAAATTTCCATTCCTGCCGTAATTATTGCAGTCAGTGTCTCCGCCGGCATTGGTTTAAGCTTTGGCGTCATTCCTGCCCGTAGTGCTGCCAAACTCGATCCCATTGTTGCTCTGAGAAGTACCTAAATCAGGATGAGATAGCATCGATGTTACAATCAATGCTTCGCATTCCCTTATTGGTGTTGATGCATGAAATTACCCGTTCTAGTTAAAAAGCATCCTTGGATGGGCTTAGCTAGCGCAATTGTACTAGGAGGCGTTGTCGTTGGTATTAGCAATTATCTGTTTCATCGAGATGGGGAAAACCAGAATTTCAAAGACTTAACCATTGCCGTGGAACAACAAACCCTTCAAGCAACCATTGAAGCCAATGGAACCGTTGAACCTGTTCAAAGTGCCAATATTAGCCCAGAAACCTCAGGGCGGATTAAAGAACTCTATGTGGAACAGGGCGATCGCGTTGAACAAGGAGAACCCATCGCGCAGATGAAAAATGATCAACTACAAGCCCAACGAAAACAAGCCCAAGCCCAATTAGAACAAACCCAAGCCCAATTAGAACAAGCTCGAACCACTCGCCCAGAAGAAATTGAACAAGCGCGATCGCGCCTCCAACAAGCTCAAGCCCGATTAGAACAAGTGCAAGCGCGTTCTCCCCTAGAAATTGAACAATTAAAGGCTCAAGTGGAATCAGCACAATCTCAATTGGAATTAGCCCAGCAACGTCTCAATCGCAATCAAGCCTTATTAGCAGAAGGAGCCATTGCCGAAGACGAATTTGACGCCATCCGTAACGATTATCGTAATGCCCAAGCCAATCTTCGGGAACAACAACAACGGCTAGAACAGGCAAAAGCCACCAATCGCTCGGAAATTAAAGAGCTAGAAGCACAAGTGGCGGAAGCCAGACAAAATTTAAATCAATTACAAAAAGGGAGTCGCGAAGAAGAAATTACCCGTTTAGAAGCCAATGTTGCCTCGGCACGAGCGCAATTACAAGAAGTAGAAAGCCAATTGCAAGATAGCTTAGTGACAACCCCCTTTACAGGCGTTGTTGCTCAAAAAAATGCCACTGAAGGCTCATTTGTTGCCCCTACCACCGCTAATGCTGGGGCTGAGGGAGCAAGTTCCACCTCCATTGTCACTGTTAATCAGGGATTAGAAGTGCTTGCAGAAGTGCCAGAAGTGAATATAGGAACGCTACAAGCCAACCAATCTGTGGAAGTGGTTGCAAATGCCTTTCCCGAGGAAGTGTTTCATGGTGAAATTAAAGTGATTGCCCCAGAAGCGATCACCCAAGACAATGTCACCTCATTTGAAGTCAGAATTAACTTACAATCAGGGTTTGAGCAATTGCAATCGGGAATGAATGTGGATGTTACCTTCCTTGGCCAACAAATAAATGAAGCGTTAATGATTCCTACCGTGGCAGTGGTGACACAACAAGGAGAAACCGGGGTGATTAAACTTAATGAACAGAATGAACCAGCGTTTCAACCGGTGACTCTAGGAGCAACGATTGACAACCAAATTCAGATTTTAGAAGGGTTACAACCGCGCGATCGCGTCTTTACTGATTTACCGGATTCCTTGCGACAAGAGGTTGATCTCGATAATTAATTCTCCAGCAAAAACCCACCGTTAATAGGTGGGAGGTCATCAAACTGATATTAAGGATGACCACTAGTTGCTGCCATCGCCGACAAAGGCAGTGGTTAAGCTTTCGTGGGCTAAGAAGTGTTCTAGATGATAAGCGCGATCTTCGGTTTCCAGTAAAATTTGCTCATATAAATAGCGCGTGGCGCGATCGCCGAGACTCTCTGCTTGAGCCGCTTGCTGACGTAATAGTTGAATAATTTTCTGCTCGGCAGCTAGGTCATGTTCCACCATGCTGCGGATATCATACCGGCCATCATCTTCAGGCTCAAAGTGGCACAGTTCCCCTAATCGACTGAAGCTGGCAACGGGCACACCGCCTAACCCATTTAACCGTTCCGCAAGAACGTGAACGTGACCTTGAGCTTTGCCATAAGCTTCTTGGAAAAACTCGTGAAGGGCGTAAAATTCCGATCCTTCAACCACAAAATGATGTTTTTGATATTGCAAATAAAGGGCTTGGAAACTAGCTAACGCAATATTTAAACCTTCACAAACGGGTTCTGTAACACTTTTTTCTAATAAAACCGAATTGTCTTGTACGGTTCCAAACGACTGGAGTAATCCTTGTTTTGTCGTTGTCATATTATACTGTCCTCATAAACGCTTTTGTCTATCACCTTGTATAGTAGCAAAAACGTCTATTTATTGACAAACAAAAAATCCTTATTTTTTATATAATTGAAAATATTTATTATTTAAGCATTTTTAGTAACAAACAGAAACTAATTATTGATAACTATAACTCCAAATTATTTCTAAGAAAATTGGGATCAACATGAAGGGGTCGAACATAGACTTTTTGCGCGATCGCGCGGGATAAGGTCACGGTTTGACCCATCACTTGGACCCGTACTGCCCCTTGCGGCGTTGGTTGCAACACTAAAAGATAGGTTCCCACCGCTACACCAGCTAAGGGAAATGCTTGCTGTGAGGGAAGTACCATAATCTGAACCCAACTTCCTTGCGGAAAGGCGATCAACGGCCAATGAGCGGCAGAAATTTCATCTAAGTCATGTTCTTTGAAATTCCAAGACCGAGATGAGCCATTTTGATGAGAATTATTGTTATTATTAGACGGGTCAAAAAATTGAAATGACATTGTACCCATTCACAAACCTAGGATTGTTCATCGGCAGGAAGTTGCCAGCATTGTTCTAAGTAATGACTTAATGTTTCTCGGGAAGCAGAAAATCGGCGAACCACGTTCCAAAATTGCCAAAGTTTCAGTGGCGTTGGTAATGCAACTTCTAAAGGGCGATGACAACCACAACGACACGGAACTTGTAACTCTTGTAAACGTTGATAAACTTGCCAGCGATTCACCTGTTGAACGTCAAGCTGTGTTGTTATTGCTGTATCTTCCGAGAAATCCCACATCATCGTTTCGACTGTCTTAAAAATATTTTTCAACTAACAAGAAAATAATCTCCCCTAATCCCTGTAAACCCTCTACAGGGAAGAGACTCAATTCAAACTTTCCACAATAAACGTCCGTTCGAGCAAATTGCCCGACGGTTGGAATATAATTGATTCCAATTTTCAGTTTAGCCTTACAGCAAATAATTTGCAACTATTAATTAACCCGCGATCTAAGATCAGAAATGACCCTTTCTAAAACAAGGAATGACATGGAATTAACCTATTTGGGGGCCAATAGTTGGCTTTGGCAATGGAACCATCAAACCATTCTCGTTGATCCGTGGCTGAAAGATGATCTCATTTTTGGGAATCAAGCGTGGTTTTTTCGAGGCATTCGTCGAACCACGCCTACCCTCCCTACTGACATCGATTTAATTTTATTATCCCAAGGCTTACCCGATCATACTCACAAACCTACCCTAAACACCTTAGACAAAACCATTCCCGTCGTCGGCTCACCGAAAGCAGCCCAAGTGGCAGAAACCCTTGGATTTCAAACTGTTACCCCCTTAAGCCACGGTGAGGCTTACTGCCTTAATGACATCCTTGAAATTCGAGCCTTGCCAGGCGCCCCCATTGGATTAGAAAAAGAAAATGCCTACCTTTTAACAGAATCAAGCTCTCAGCAACGCCTTTATTATGAACCCCACGGCTTTCCTGCCCCAGAACTAACCGAATATGCCCCTGTGCAAGTCGTTATTAACCCCATTGTTAATTTAGAGCTACCCTTAGCAGGAACCATTATTAACGGCAAAGACAGCGCTCTTCAACTGGCGCAGTGGCTACAACCAAAAGCGATTTTAGCAACTGCAGCAGGAGGCGACATCGAGTATCAAGGAATGCTGCTGTCATTTTTAAAAACCGTTGGTAGTGTTCAACAAGCGCGATCGCGCCTACAACACCATCAACTATCTACCAAAGTGATTGAACCGCAACAAGGAGAACCAGTGGTCTTCTAATGGAATCATATCAATTCATTAAGGTGATTTACTGATAAGGATGAAATTACATACAGTAAGTGAATTAGAAACAAAATAACAACAACGAGCATCTAGCCTCATGAAGGACATGATTAATCATAAAAAACCAATGCAATTTTCTAAATTTGGCGTTTTAACCACAGCAACAGCCACTGCCTTAGCAACCCTACTGCCCATGGCACCCAGCAACGCGCAATTGTTTGGTTCAAACACGGATAACGGGCAGTTGTTTGGCGCAAAAACCGATATTGATAAGGATGACCATATTGCGATTGCTGCTCCTTTTGGGGATAATAATTATAAATTGTTAGTGGTGGAACAGAAAACGGATGAACGGCAATGTTGGGATGAAAAGGGATCAGAGCCTGTCATTGTTGAGCCCCTGCTAAAAAACTTTGATTTCACAGGAATTTGTGGCCGTGCCACCGATAGTAACGGCTATTCCATTCGTGTCGATGGACAAGACCTCGGGCAACAGTATAATTTACAAGTCGTCCGACAAGACCAACAACTGCTATTAGTGGGAAGACCTAGTCTTGGAAATGATGGCGAACAGATGATTATTGGGCGAACTCATGGCTTAGCAGAAGGCGAATACCTAAAATTTGATTTAGAACCCCAATGGGAGTTTGCTAAACGTACTTATCAAGGTAAAATCCTTGGTCACTATTATTTCGCAAAAACAACTGTCGATATTCCCTTTGAGGATGCCAAACAAGATATTTACGTTAAAGAAATTGCCAAAGCCGTTGATCGAGGGTTTATTTCTGGGTTTGAAGATAATACCTTTCGCCCTCAAGAGCAACTAACCCGAGAACAAGTCGTCTCAATTGCCATCGAATCGCTAAAAAGCATTCCAGAATTGAATATTACGGTACCGGAACAAGTCAGTAATAGTCCTTATCCTGATGTCGCCACAAATCGCTGGAGTGCTGCCAAAATTCAATGGGCAAAAAACAATGACATTGTAAGTGGTTATCCCAATGGAACATTTCGCCCTGCTGATTCGGTAACCCGTGCCGAACTTATGGCAATCGAAAATAAGGTTGCCCAATACGCTCAACAGCAATTAGGGCAGTCTTCCGAGCAATTACCGCAAACGCAAGAACCGTTTAACTTTACTGATATTCAGGGTCATTGGGCAAATGACTTAATTACGCAAATGTCTGCCGCTTGTGGCATTGCTTCTCCACTAAATGAGCAAGGCGATGAATTTGCCCCAAATGAACCAGCACAACGCAATTATGC
This sequence comes from Halothece sp. MAG, assembly GCA_018610095.1. Taxonomy (GTDB): domain Bacteria; phylum Cyanobacteriota; class Cyanobacteriia; order Cyanobacteriales; family Rubidibacteraceae; genus Halothece. The sequence goes on along the minus strand of JAHEOB010000013.1, from coordinate 832 downwards.
AGCAGCGGCTACCGTAAGGATGCTCAATTGTTTAGAAGGGGATCAAACTGCCAGCTTGCATTAACTAAAGCGCCGTAAGTCCCACGCTGTATTTGAAAAATCAGCGCTGGGATATAAGGCGCATTGGCGGGATAGCCAATCCCTATAAATTGCGCTATCATGAGAAATATGATTGGCACAACGTTTTGCTCTAAAATCTAGCTGAAACTGCTGTAAAGTGAGCAAGCAGAGTGAATTATTTTTTGAGAAAGTTAGTACCCAGGGACGCTGGGGGAAAGGAAATCGTCTGTCAAGTCGATCTGCCGGGGATAGTGCGCTATCTAGGTAAAAGGCGTAGGGCAGAAATGCTCAATCGCGAGGTTGAGAAGCCCAGACTGTATTGCTTGCAATCAGTGTGGGAGAACGTCACTAAGCTATATATAGCAATCCCAAGTCAGTTGTAAATGTTTGGTGTCTGAACCCCTTGCCAACCCAAAACTTGATTTTTACAAATTATTTAGAATTGCTATATATATTTTTTTTAGTTAGTTCTGGTGACACCTTGGAGTCATTTTTGTTCGCTTCCATTAAACCAAATTTTATCGAGTTTGCATCTGGCGAACGGCGCTCCGTGCAGGCTCTGTAGGAGTCTTATATTTTGTCAATAATAATTCGATTTTACGCTTAATTCAAAGCACCTACTTAGTAGTTAAACTCTCACTCGAATCATTAAACCTAATTTGGTAAAATATGATGTTTGCAATAATCCTTGTATTGATTTATGTATCCGAGACAAGATGTGGTGAAATTATTTTCAACTTTTTTGCAACTTGATCAAGACCAGTTTCACGGG
>JAHEOB010000012.1 GCA_018610095.1 Halothece sp. MAG | reverse complement strand
CAACCTTGCTCTGATAAATGATCCATTTTTCAACTTTCCTTCACTCATCGCGGATGGCATGTGTGGTTAATGCTTAACTACCGCAAAATATTTTCAGTGGAATTGTCGGCAGAATAGTGGGTAATGGTTATGGGCGGAATGGTTAAAGTTAAAATAGCAATCAGTGTTCCCACGACGGTTGCCCATTTAAAACTGGTCGCTTTACAAGACCTGCCAGGCAAAGTACTAGAATCCATAAGGATTAAATATTAAGACTAGAAATCATTTCAATAGCTCCTATTGTTTATTGTAGCTAGCTTTCTTGCTGCTGGGGGAGTGTCATTAACAATCATTATTAAAATTATTTATCTCTATAGTTAACATTGCGAAAAGAGGAATTAAACAATTAAATCTTAGTTTGTCTAAGCTACTGGGAGTTACTCAGGAAGTTACGGCTAACTCTGAAGCAACAGAGGATATCAGAAATGGTAAGGAAACATCAGTTTCGTTGGAAACTGAGCTTGAGCTTCCCTCAGCAACAATCGTTGTTTGAGTGGATAGGAGATCAGGTAACTGGTTTCCCAGAATCCCCTACTGTAGCGTAGCTTAGTGGGGGAGGATGTCAACGATTGGAATAAGCCTTCATGGGTTCTTTGATCCAGCGGATATAAAGGTGTTTAAAGAAGGAACGCACCACTCTCGGCGCACCAAAGTCAATGGGATAAAGTTTATCGGATAGTTTCCAATCTTTCACTTGCAGTTGTTCAGGGGTTTTTTGCGGAAATTGCCAGTTCTCAAGGGATTCTGGACAAAGCCCTTGACGTATCGATGCTTTAATGGTAGGCACTTGTTGTGGATTCACTTTCAAAATGTCTGTAAGGGCGCGATCGAGGGCAAATACATCGCTTGAGGCTCCCAATAATCCTAAAAAGCGAGGTTCGCCATTACTTGGTCCATTTCCTTGATGTCCTATAATGCCATCAATTAAAGTTAAATCAGGCGCGATCGCGCTAGCCGTTTCCACCAACATATCGCCAAAGCGGTTACTATCTTTCCCCGCTTCCATGTGCCACCAAGCCTTCATTTTCCCTGGTACACACCCAAAGAGATTTTTCACCCCAAGAGTTAAGGTTAACTGACTATGAGATTTTACCTTGGGCAAATTAATTACCACATCCGCTGACATGGCTTCTTTTGATAACCGCAAATGATTGAATTCATCGCTGGCAGTTTGATAGCGTTTGCCATGAAATTCAACAATGGGAATGTCTAAGGCTTTTAACAGGGGTAAATAGCCATTCGCTTTTGCCACCCCGTGAACACTACCAAAGGCAGGGCTATCTCCCAAAAACGGTTTCCCCCCTGCATCTTTGACCATTTTGGCGACACAAGCTACCAATTCAGGGCGAGTGATACATTCTTTTTCAGGGCACTTTCCAGTGAGTAGATTGGGTTTAAGTAAGACTCTTGCCCCTGGATAAACAATATTTTCGATTCCCCCCAAGGGAGATAAAACCTGTGGGATCGCTTGTTCTAATTCCCGAGATTGATAAGTGTTGGCGGAAATGAGACTGACAGTGGGAGTAGTCATGGCTTTTTTTGTAGCTCGATCGCGTCTAGGTGCAGAAGGGGAGAGGAATGGGTTTGCTCTCCCCAATTCCTTTTTCACCAATCCTAGGCAAACCGACGACGTAGGATCGGTTGAATTAGTAATAAAATTACCACATCAAAGGCGAGTAATGCGAGTAAGGTGATCCCAAAGGGTAAGTTAAACCAAGGGGTTTCTAAGACCACACTTCCCAAATGCCACGATCCGTTGAGATAAATATAACGAATGGGCTCGATCGCGTAGGTTAAGGGATTAAGACTTGCCACCACTTTTAACCAATCGGCCATAAAGTTTAATGGGGCAAGGGCGGTACTAGCAAATAACAAGGGCAAATTGGTCACAAAAATCACGGCAATTAATTCTACGTGACCGGGTAAGGCAAAAGCTAACCCCAAACTCAGAGCAGTAACGCCCGCCACAATTAAAAACACAATGAGCGCGATCGCGCCTAGTCCGGCTAAACTCGGTAAACCTGCGCCTAATAGGGCACTGACACCGACAATCGCTGCGGTTTGCAATAAACTAAGGCTGATAATATAAACGGTAGAAGGTGCCACAATGGAAAATCGAGTACTCAAGGGGGCAACTAACAGGCGATTCATAAACCCAAATTCGCGATCGAACATCACAGGCAGCCCCGCATTTAATGCCCCGGAAAAAGCAGTAAAGACAATTACCCCAGGGGCAAGAAATTTCTCATAAGCAATCCCTTCTCCTAATAACCCTTCGGGGGCATACTGGAATAACGCCCCAAATAAAATCAACCACATCAAGGGTTGAACAATCCCTGCCACTAGGGTGGAAGGACGGCGTTGTAATTGAATAAAAAGACGTTTCGTTAATGCTGTCGTTTCTTGGATAAATTCAGCAAAGGGATTTCCTAATTCCTTTTGTTTAGAATCAACAACCGGGGATAATGGGCTTACACTGTCACTCATCAATCTTCTCCTTTTGTTAACGACTTTTCATGGCTTGTTTTTTCTCAGCTTTCACATCGCGACTACTAGCAGCAGCCATATCAGCATCCATCAAAGTGCGTCCGGTGGCTGCTAAATAAACATCATCTAAACTGGGACGAGATTGAGAAATGCCAAAGGTGGGTAAGTTTAAATCCGATAGGGTTTGTTCAATGGTCGAGATGGGATTGCTATGGGGTTCTACCACTAAGTTGAGGGAGTTTCCTTGGGAAGGATTAATAATCACTTCCTTAACAAAATCGAGATGAGATAGATGATGTTTCGCTTGTTCCGCTTCTTCAGTGGGGGTAAATTCTCGAATCCGCAACGTAACGCGATCGCCGCCTAAACGATCTTTTAATTCGTTGGGGGTGCCACAAGCAATCACTTCTCCTTGGTCGATGATAGCAACGCGATCGGCTAACGCATCCACTTCTTCTAAATAGTGGCTAGTTAAAAGCACTGTGGTGCCTGCTTCTCGCAATTTACGTAGAAAATCCCAAACCACAAAGCGACTTTCAATATCCAAGCCCACCGTCGGTTCATCTAACACCAGTACCTCAGGTTGGTGGATTAATCCCGAAACCAAATCCAGCCGTTTTTTTAAGCCACCAGAATAAGTTCCCGTCTTTTGGTCGCCGTATTCTTCTAATCCCAGTAATTTGAAAAGTTGGTCAATGCGTTGGTTAGCAATGTCTTTGGGAATATGATAAAGATTAGCTTGGAGTTGTAATAATTCTCGTCCCGTTAGAACTTTATCGAGGGCAACTTCTTGGGCAACATATCCTAACTTTCGTCGGGCAAGTTTCGGTTGTTCAATACTAGAGACACCGCCCACTTCCAAATACCCGCTATCAGGTTTAGTTAAAGTGCATAAACAGCGAATAGTAGTGGTTTTTCCCGCTGCATTGGGACCTAGTAAACCAAAAATTTCCCCAGGCTGCACCTCAAAGGTAACGTCTTTAACTGCTGTTAGGTCACCATAGGATTTTTTTAAGTTTTGGATAGAAACAGCAGGTGTCATAAAACTAAGTTTGTATAAAAAT
>JAHEOB010000011.1 GCA_018610095.1 Halothece sp. MAG | reverse complement strand
TGAGATGGGATAAAGTGTAATAACTGCTGTTTTCGTTGGCGAGGCGTACACACCCGTTTCACCTGTAAGTGCAAATTTTCCCGATAAGGACTTTGTTGAAATAATCGAGGAAACTTTAGTTGTAAGCACTGTTGGATGGTGGTTTGGGTAGCGCGATCGGCAGTCGCTGTAAAGGCAGCCACGGGAATGATGGTTCCTGCAGGCTTAGATACTAATAACGTGGAACGAACCACCCCTAAACGGCGATAAGCAGGGCGAAATGTCTCTCCCCACTGCACTAAACAATGTGCCTCATCCAGAATTAACCCATTAATCACTAACTGCGGGTTCATTAACCGTTCCCAGATGGGAGGACTCAATAAGGTTTCAGGGGAAAGATACAATAATCGTAACTGTTGGTTTTCTAATTGATGGAGAACCCGTTTCCGTTCCCCCCGAGGGACTTCATTGTGAAACGACGCTGCCGATAATCCTTTTTCCTGTAATTGTTGTACTTGATTTTCCATTAGGGCAACTAAGGGGGAAATCACTAAGGTTACCCCTGTTTGTAACAAAGCGGGTAATTGAAAACAAAGGGATTTGCCGCCCCCTGTCGGTAGGATTACTAATGCATCTTGTCCTTGTAATAAACAGGTAATAATTTCCCCTTGGGGTGGGCGAAACTGGGAATAGCCCCAAATGGCTTCAGCGCGATCGCGCACTTGCTGCCAATCCATCAATCGTTAAACTAAGTAAAGAAGAATACAATTCAATCGTATCTATGACCCAAGCGAATTTAACCACTAACTTAACCGAAATCGACAACGAACTTTCCAAGCGTCATATCAACCTTGATCCCGCAGGATACTTCATTATTTATCTGGATCGAGAAGCCGGATTAATTTGCGCCAAACACTACAATAACCTTGTAGATGACCAAGGGTTTGCCTTGCATCCCGAGACAGGAGAAAGATTATCAGCCAAATGTCAGGATAACGATCAAGTTGCCACTGCCCTTTATACCGGACGAACCGCCAAAGAAGTCTGTGTCAAATTATTTGAAGAAACACAGCCCTGTCCAGTGACGCATTATAATCATGCAGCCTACTTGGGGCGAGAATTGATGAGAGCAGAATTGGCACTGGTTCAGGGCAGTGACTATGTCCAAGATTAATTGGTGAAAAGGACGTAAGCGAAATAAGTTGCCATGGGAATAATGGTGGCAACAATCAGTAAACCAATGACCCAAATGGCAGCATTTTGGGTATCGGTTTCTTCTGCTTTCTTATAAGTGCTTTTGACTTGAATATTCTCTTGCACTTCTGGTGGACCAGGATCAGGTTCACCAGCTAACACTGCAGCCAAGCGATCGCTGGCATTTAAGAAAGCCTCATTGTACTTATTATCTTCTCGGAGGGGAACACCAATGGTATCTTGAATCACACTTTGGGCAATCTCTTCTGAAAGTAAGTCTTGTAAGTTGTCACCCACTCGCAAGGTAGCGTTATTGGAAATGGTGTTTAGTACCAGTAAAACCTTATCAGCTTTCTGTTCGGGGGTGGAATACCATTGATCGAATAATTGATCGGCAAAGCTATCAATGGTTTCCCCATAATTCAACCGACGAACCACCACGAATTTAACATCGGCGCCTGTTTCCTCAGAAATCTCTTGCAAGGTGCGATTGAGTCTGCCTTCATTGACTCGGCTGATCACATCTCCCTGATCCACCACCCAATTGGCAGCGTCTTGACTAATATCAGGAACATCACTGGGACTGGTGGCAGCATAAACCGGACTCGCGATCGCGAAAAATAAACACGATATCCCAACCAGGAGTAACCGTTTTGGCGAAAAATTGAGTTTTGTTGCAAATTGTTTCATCAAATGTGACATAACTTAACGTTTTGCTTGAGATGATGGCATTTTGTGTTACATCTTATAACCGTAGCAGGACGGTTTTTGTTGAGTTTTACAGGGAATTAATAAACTTTTTTAACGCTTATGCCCAAAATGAAAAATGATTTGTCCGTTCCTGCGTAAAATATAACCGATCAGTGACTCAGTTTATTGTTACAGAAAACGGGGAAATTTGCCGATGGCTGAAACTAAAAATATGGAGTACATTCAACCCTACAACAACGATATTTATGCGGGGCATTTATCCACCCCCATTTCCGACTCCAACTTTACTCGCACCTTTATTAATAACCTCCCTGCCTACCGTCAAGGGATTTCACCACTCTTGCGCGGATTAGAAATTGGTATGGCCCATGGCTATTTTCTGGTGGGGCCTTGGAGTTTACTCGGCCCCTTACGGGATAGCGAAAACTCTGCTTACCTAGGCGGCTTAATTGCGGCAATTGGTCTAATTTTAGTTGCCACCAGTTGCTTATCTGCTTATGGATTAGCGGCGTTTCCTTCCGATAATTCAGAAGCACAATACTTTGACAACCGCGCGCCTAAAAACTTAAGAACGCGACAAGGTTGGAGTCAATTTACTGGTGGTTTTTTTGTTGGTGCAATGGGTGGCGCATTTGTCGCCTATTTCCTTCTCGAAAATTTTGCGGTCGTTGATAGTATATTACGAGGAACCATTAATTAATTAAGGTTTTTCAATTGTCGTTTTTATTGAAAGGAAAGGTTTAATATGTCTGGAGATTACGCAGCTTCTTTCTTACCGTTTATTTTGATTCCAACAGTGGGATGGTTATTCCCTGCCGTTGCTATGGGCTTACTCTTTATTCATATTGAGTCTGACGCTGACACTTAATGCCTTAACCCCATTAACCTTCTCCCCTTTGATGTTGTCAGAGGGGAGTTTTTTGATAATGGAGAGACAATATCAACCAGAATCATTATTACAATTGAGAGAGTTTTGCCTGATATTCTTCTTCGGTTAAAATACCACTATCTCTAGCCTCTTTCAGTTTTCGTTTTTTAGTCAGTTTGTCACGCATCGAATCTTCGACTGATTGTAATTTAGCTTCATATTCCTCTGCACTTAAAACACCAGAGGCAAAGGCTTCCTGTAACTGTTCCGTTTTTTCTTCAATCAAAAATTCAATTTCTTTTTCATCAATTTTTTGCTCAATCTCTTCCTTTTTCTGCTTAAATTCTTCGCGACTAATAACATCGTTATTCAGGGCTGTTTGTAATTGATCAATTTCATGATTTAATTCGGCAACAGCTTTTTTTCTGGCATTAGAAGAAGTATTCGTATTAACCGTTTCATTACTGGAAACCGTTGTCGCATTAGAAGCACTCGTGGAAGACGTCTCAGTATAACTGACTCGTTTTAGGTTTAAATTATTTTGTAAATGGCGAATTAAATCCCGTTCTAAGACTAATGCCCAACTTGCCCCAGCAAACCCTGTAAAGATAGTAAAGCCCCCTGTAAACATGGCAGTTACTCCTGCCCCAGCAATATTGGTGACCCATTTACCAACCCGAGTTTCAACAACAAACTCACCCGTCGTTGTGGGGGTATTAGACCAATAAATACTCACTTTAAAAGCTAAATTCGTGCCAAAAACTGTGCGAAGCATTCCCGTTTTTTGGGCTTGTATAAAATAGATATCTCCAGTTTGGGTACTTTCTACTTCATACTCCTTCTGTTTAAACCACAACAGAGCTTCTCGATAGACTTTAGAGAGAGTATCTGTTTCAGTGGCTACAAAGTAGTTTCTGCTCATCGTTGAATCACTATGAGAATCTGTATTTGTAATGATAGAATAGCAACTAGCTTGCTTGCAGATGACAATTAAGCTGAAACGAGCAAGCTCAGTGTCGGTAAGGAGAGAAGATGCCAATAGTTACTTTTAAGTCCTTACTGAAAAAGGCATCATCCCTAAGCGTCCCACCAGAGCCTAGATTAGGAAAAACAGGCTCTCTAAAACTAAACTAGCCAAATCAATTCATGATGCAGCTTGGGGAACCTTTCTGTCAGCACTAGCTGTCAAAGCCGAAAATGCTGGTCAGTTAACGATAGAAATGAACCCCAAACCGACATCACAGAATTGCTCAAATTGTGGACTTTCAATTGATCACAACCCAAAGCGGCAGTCAATATCAAGCATTTGGCGTAGGGATGAACGTCAGTCTTAAAGCGCACTCACGGAAGCGAAAGCTGGTGCTGATGCGAAGAAGGGGCTATCAT
>JAHEOB010000010.1 GCA_018610095.1 Halothece sp. MAG | reverse complement strand
GCCATGAAAGTGGATGGTATGGACATGATTGCCTTGGTTTTTAAATTTAATCCGAACGCGATCACCTTCTGTTACCCGTATCGTGGGTCCTGGAATGCGACCATTGTAAGTCCATGCCGGATAGAAGACACCAGGGGCAATTTCCACATCTCGTTCGATAGCAGTAATTTCATATTCTCGTAATCGCTGACCACTGGGTAAAGTGGAAACATTTCCTGTATCCCAATCAGTTAATAACTCATAGGGATCAAACCCATTTTGTTGATGATTCACTTCACCAACGGTGGTCAACCCACCAACGCCTTTAGCTTGACTCGCAGTGGCAAACTGTTTTCCGAACCAGTGTCCGAATCCCAGTCCACCGATTCCTAGCAGCGATCGCCGTGAGATATTGCCATTCATGCTTACGTTTTCATATTTCTTTCATAATTGTCAGATTATCATAATTCTTTCATAATTCGAGCCAAAAGATAAAACCATTGCAGCTTAATTTTAGGGATTTCCCCTTATGACTGCTATACAACAGATTGAATCAGCACTACTGCTACCACGGAAGTGATCTACCCATAACCAACCAAAAAAGAAAATGGCGAAGAAGGCAATAATAAGGCTGAAAGACGCGATCGCGTGAAAGAAAACCCCCCATAATCAAGCCGAGAATGGCAATTCCGAGTAGATGTTGATTGTATTTGACTCTACTGCCCACTGGAGAGTTTAAGATAGAACAAACGTTGATGGGGATTAATTTATGACCACAAACAAGTTAGACATAGAAGAAACAACGTTGAAGCTGGAAGGCATGAGTTGCGCCGGTTGTGCTAATGCCATTGAAAAGTCAATTAATGGCGTTTCTGGTGTTGAACAATGCGAGGTTAACTTTGCAGCCGAACAAGCAACCGTTCAATTTAATCCCAAACAGACCAGTATTGAAACCATTCAAAGAGCAGTAGAAGATGCTGGCTATGGGGCTTCTGTTTATTCTCAACAAGACATGATGGCTGGTGGGGAAGATGAAGAGGTTGCTGCCAGAAAAGCCGAATCCCAAGACTTAAAACGAAAAATTGTTGTTGGTGGCATCATTTCCATCATTCTAATTATCGGTTCTACACCCAGTATGACGGGATTAGATATTCCGTTCATTCCGGCTTGGTTGCATAATCCTTGGTTACAGTTTTTACTAACAACACCAGTACAGTTTTGGTGCGGCTATTCTTTTTATCGTAATGGCTGGAAAGCCTTTAAGCATCGGGCTGCCACCATGGATACCTTGATTGTTTTAGGAACAGGTGCTGCTTATTTCTATTCCTTGTTTGCCACCATTTTTGCGGATTTTTTACGCCGTCAAGGACTGGAACCGCAAGTCTATTATGAAAGTGCCGCGGTGATTATTACGCTGATTTTAGTGGGGCGTTTCCTGGAAAATCGGGCAAAAGGACAAACCTCGGAAGCCATACGTAAATTAATGGGCTTGCAAGCTCGTTCCGCCCGTGTCATCCGTAACGGGCAAGCCCAAGATATTCCCATTCAACAAGTACAAATTGGGGATATCATTCAAGTGCGTCCTGGGGAAAAAATTCCTGTGGATGGAGAAGTTGTAGAAGGAACTTCGACCATTGATGAGAGTATGGTCACTGGGGAAAGTATCCCGGTGCAAAAATCGGCTGGTGATGAAGTCGTTGGCGCAACAATCAATAAAACGGGCAGCTTTCAATTCCGTGCTACACGAGTCGGGAAAGATACTGTACTCTCCCAAATTGTACAGTTAGTGCAACAAGCGCAAGGGTCAAAGGCTCCCATTCAGAATTTAGCTGACCAAGTTACTGGTTGGTTTGTTCCTGCTGTCATCGCGATCGCGATCATGACTTTCCTATTTTGGTTTAACCTTATGGGCAATCCTACCCTCGCTTTAATCAATATGGTTGCGGTACTGATTATTGCTTGTCCTTGTGCTTTAGGCTTAGCCACTCCCACATCCGTAATGGTGGGAACGGGAAAAGGGGCAGAAAATGGGATTTTAATTAAGAGTGCCGAAAGTCTGGAAGCTGCCCATCAATTAAATACCATTGTTTTAGATAAAACCGGAACCTTAACCGAAGGAAAACCAAAAGTCACTGATTTTGTTACCAGGTTAGGAACGCAAAATCAAAATGAGTTAAAGTTGTTGCGACTTGTGGCATTAGTAGAACAACAGTCAGAACATCCCTTAGCCGAGGCAGTAGTTGAGTATGCCAAATCTCAAGAGGTTTCTTTACAAGGCACTGTTGAAAACTTTCAAGCTGTAACCGGGAGTGGCGTGCAAGCCACAGTCTCGGATTGGAATATCAAAATTGGTACAGCACGCTGGTTTGAAGAACTCGGCATTGATACCCAACCCTTTGCCGAAAAAGCCAAACAATGGGAAGCCGATGGCAAAACAGTGATTTGGGTTGCTGTAGAAGAAGAATTAGAAGGGATTATGGCATTAGCTGATACCCTGAAACCTTCTTCTGCCGATGCCGTCAAATCCTTACGGAAATTAGGCTTAGAAGTGGTAATGATAACCGGGGATAATGAACAAACCGCCAACGCGATCGCGCAACAGGTGGGAATTCCCCGAGTAATGTCGCAAGTTCGTCCTGATCAAAAAGCCGAACAAATCGTTGCTCTACAACAGGAGGGTAAACAAGTCGCTATGGTTGGGGATGGTATTAATGATGCTCCCGCATTAGCCCAAGCCGACATCGGAATCGCCATCGGGACTGGCACTGATATTGCCATTACCACTTCTGATATTACGCTAATTTCTGGAGATTTACAAGGGATTGTCATGGCAATTCAACTGAGTCGCGCCACCATGAACAATATCCGACAAAATCTATTCTTTGCCTTTATTTACAATGTCGCTGGAATTCCCATTGCTGCAGGAATTTTATATCCCCTTGTTGGCTGGCTGTTGAATCCAATTATTGCTGGGGCAGCCATGGCATTTAGTTCGGTTTCAGTATTAACGAATGCCTTACGATTACGGAAATTTCAATTTAATTAATAATAATCGAGAAAAGGAGTAGAAGATGATGTTATCGTTACGAATCAAGCGTTTCTTATTATCAAATCTTACCGGCATCACGTTAATCCTGTTATCGACCGTTTCAACTCAGGCAACGCAAACCAATACCAATCAAGATGCTCGCTTTGACAAAATCCAGCAACCGCTTCCTGTTAAAATTGCTGTAACGGCTGGTGGCATTGGTTTAATCGGTTTAGAATTATGGTGGTTTTTATTTAGCCAAAAAACATCCAAGAAAGCAGAAGAAAAAGAAGATACCCAAGAGGTAACCATTACCGTGGATGGCGGCTACGATCCCACTCAAGTAATTGTGACCCCTGGCAAACCTGTCCGAATCAATTTTGATCGCCGCGATCCCAGTAGCTGCTTGGAACAAGTGTTAATTCCTGACTTTAATCGATCTGTGGATTTAGCTTTAAATGAAATGACAAGTGTCGAATTTACGCCTCAACAAACAGGAGAATATGAGTTTACTTGTGGCATGAAAATGTACCGCGGGAAAATTATTGTGACTGATCAAGAAACGTAAAAAAATCAATCATTGGCGAGTGATGGATAAGTTTTATCAACTGCAATATCTATATAGACAATGAAATTCAAAACATCTATCCGAGATACTTTAATTACTGCTGGAACAACTTTGTTTAGCTTACCAGCCCTGGCTCACTCTGGGCACTATGAGAACCAACAACAAAAAGAGCAAACAGAAACGAAAAATACCGATTCTTCAAACAATTCCTCTAAACCATCTAAAACTAATAATCAATCACAACCGAATCATTCTTCTACTCCAAAACAGCAATCTTCTTCCCCGAGTCAGTCTCAAACATCTAGTTCGGAAGTCAATAATCAAACAACAACTCAAGCAGTAGAACAACAACCGACGACACAAGCTCAAACGATAACGATTGGTCAAATCCCAGCGTTAGGAGAAACCATACTGGGTTTAATTATTGTAACTCCCTTTTTTCTGTACGCTCTAAGAAAACGCATCCATGAATAACTATGGCATTTAACAAGCTTCGTTTAAGACAAATTCATCGCTGGTTTGCCCCCATTATGGTCCTTCCGTTATTACTTACGTTAATTACAGGCTCTCTATTTCAGATTGCTAATCTGACAGGGGAAACCCAACAATTTCTTTGGTTGCTTAATTTACATAAAGGTAAATTTGGGGCTTTAGATTTAACATTTATTTATCCCTTTCTAAATGCCTTTGGTATTCTCACATTAGTGGTAACTGGCATTACCATGTGGTTACAAATGCGTCCACCCAAAAAACGTAAGCGCTAAGTTGTTAATCTAACGATTAATTAGGTTTATCGAAAAAGGTAAAACAGAGGTTGATCAACAACATCCCTAACGAACTTTTTAAATTTCATCACTAATCCATTGACTCTTCCGTTGAGTAAATAATTAATTTTAAATCAGTAATTAGCTATTGGAGATATTAATGTCAACTACAGTTACAGTTTCTAATTTAGTAAAAATTGGAGAATTAAGTAAAAGCAGTGGCTTGTCAATTAAAACCATTCGTTACTATGAAGACTTAGGATTAATTCATGCTATTAAACGTACTAAGGGTGGCTTCCGTTTATTTGAACGGAAAACAACGCTGATGCGGCTACATTTTATTAAAAAAGCGCAAAATTTAGGCATGAGTTTGGAAGAAATTGGAGAATTATTAAAGGTGCGCGATCGAATCTTCGATTCGGTGAGCGGAGCTCAATCACGGTGAATTGCCCTGTCATGAAGTGAAAGAAAAACTCGAAAATAAAGTTATGCAAATTGATCAGCAAATTGAAGCACTGCAACACCTTCAAAAACAAATTAATGCTTTGCTAGCTGGTGCTGATCCCATTTTAGAATTTCCTCCAGATGATCGAATCTGTCCAATTCTTCAAAATGATTCTACCTAACTTATTTGAGTACCGATTAAGTTTTAAACCTCAAAATTCGATTAGCATTAACAATGGCGATTAATGCCACACCGACATCGGCAAAAATCGCTTGCCAAAGGGTGGCTAATCCCACCGAACCCAACAAAATGAATAAAGCTTTAATGCCTAAAGCAAACCCGATGTTCTGCCAGACAATTTGACGGGTTTTACCCGCGATCGCGATCGCCTGAGATATTTTAGAAGGAGCATCGGTCATAATCACTACATCAGCGGTTTCAATGGCAGCATCGGAACCGAATCCCCCCATGGCAATGCCCACATCAGCACGGGCAATGACAGGCGCATCATTAATGCCATCGCCAACAAAGG
>JAHEOB010000009.1 GCA_018610095.1 Halothece sp. MAG | reverse complement strand
TGCAGTGTTGTGTAGTTCCCACACAGTTCTGCTCATAACCATGTCGTACACAACATCACTGTAGTCTCTTCCGCGCACAACACCATGATCGGATGTAAACGTTGCGCTACCAACGACATCTTGTACTGATGCACGTCCTTTATTAATTACATCAATATCAAATAGATACTGTAAATCAGCACGTTTTAACTCACCAATTGAAGTAATTTCGGTTGTGTGGTTAATGATTGCATCTTTAACACGATTGACATTAAAAGTAGAGTCAAATAATGTTTCGTATTGTGGGCGCGATCGCGACAAGAACAACTCAGAAGCGAAGTTAAGTTTGTAATCAATCGCTTTAATCTGCGACAAGGTTCGCTGTGGTTCATGAGTAAGCGTAAACTCAACATCAGACTTGCTTTCTGCAACAACTTTGTAATGGTCGCTTGTGAAGTAGCTGTAGTAGGAGAGATCGACTTGAGCTTTGAAATCGCCCCATGATACGGTGATGTATTCTACTTCCACATCAGAGTAATCACGCGCTTTTAGTACACCATGATCGGATGTGAATTGTAAATCGTGTGTAAGGGACTCAAAGCCACCTTTAATTAATTGGCGACTACTATCAATGCCTATGCTGTAATCCAAGCCTTCAAATACATCAGCAATGACTTTACCAAGGTTGCTTTGTAAAATGAAATGCGACTTCCACGATGACTTTTTGTGAATTGCAGGTGTCGATGTGGATTCACTACTTAGCGCAATATCAGAATGATCACGTCCTTGTAATACGCCATGATCCGATCTAAATTTGGTTACGTTATGGCGATTTTGAAAATCAATTTTAATGCCCCATCTTAATTCAGAATCAATTTTTACACGATATACAATATCTCGTGAGCGTCGTATAACACTTTTAATCTGCTGCATAACGTGACCAGCAGAATTAACATCATCAATGAACCTAAGTTTGGAAAATTAGGGTTATTAACGTACTTCGCACCTATTCGCGTTTCATTCCTGAGTTAAAACGACGTGAAAAATGGTGTGAAGTATGTTTACGTGCTGTTGAGTACAACATTGGCTTAGACACTGTTACGCCTCATGACAAATTAAAACAAGAAGCACAAGAACTACAAAAAACATCGTCTAAATACAGCACTTTTTACATGTCGATGTAATAACGCTTGGTCAAACAATTAAACATACACAACACGTTATAACATGATGGTCATGTAACAATAAAATTTCACATTATTGTTTATAAGTGTACGATTCATGATGTTGTAACAACACGTTTGATGCAGCGCGATCGCGTTGATAACAATTGTTTTTATAACGTACAGAAATAAACATTTTATTACACACGCTATAAACAAACACAACAAGACGACATCAGGTAATATCTCTAAGACAAATCACTTAACTATCTCATTTTCCAGACTGGAAAAGATAAGGCTATATTGTTGCGATTTTAATGCCCCATTTTAATTAAGAATCAATACTTGCACAATATGTAATATTTCATGTGCGTCGTACAACACTTTTAATCTTTGCATGTGCTTATCAGCTTGTACTTATTATGGTTGTGGCAAACAAGTAATTGATAAAAATGTAAGTGTTATTTTTAACTGCACTTTTCGTAAAGTTTGTAATGTTTCTGCATTCTGTGAAAGCTATTATTGGCTATTGTTAGGTACTGGTATTGGCTTCTCTGTTGAGCATAAGTGCATTAAACAATTACCCAACTTCATTAACAAATTCAAAATTACACACAAAAATTACGAGTACAAGCACAATAAAGCTGCAAAACAAACAAAGCTCAAAATACTTCATTTAGTAAGCATGACTTTAAGCGTAAAATTTACGATGTCCTTAAAGAAAACTATCATCAGTCGCCTATTGTTATCGAAGTTGGTGATAGTAAGGCGATCGCGCTACGCTTACTGTTAACGCTCTACACTCATACCTTTCCATTCTCAGGCATACGGATGTTGGTTACGAAGTTACAGCTACATTGTTGAATCACACGTTCATTCTTGAAAATGGCGATCGCGTCAAATTACATTACACGAACTGCAAGAAGGTGATGTTCTGAAACACGCTTTCAAACGCAAACTCACAGTGACATCCGTTGAATTTGCAGGCGTTGAAGACAAAGTATATTGTTGTACCGTAAGAGCTTATTAATCCGTGCGGTAAATGCTTAACACCCCCACAAATTTCTATAAGCCTTATATAAAAGGGGATATCAAGAGAAATACCAACTCGCTAATGTGTTAACTATTAGTCGCACTCATTAATAAATATTGTATTACTAGCATTAGGCTTAAAAACACAACATAGTACACAGCTTAAAAAGCATTGCTACAAAATCGTTAAAAGTGATTTATTCAAGTTTGTTGAGTCTGTTATTGGTTCACACTTCGATCAAGATAATGCATCAAAATGAATAATACTATATAAAAATTAACTGCATAATCTTGATCGGTAGTCGTAATTGAGCGAGCTTCATCCTAATTATCTTTTCCAGACGTAATTGTTGACAATTGTAAGTATTGGAGATTTAACTTTCAGTATGTGAATGTTTATCTGCGTTTTCGTCAATACGACAATGGAACGCTTATTAACGAGCAGTATTACATAAGGAAAAATGTGCCTGCATCAGACAATATTAATTCTTATGAGTACAACAACTTCAATAGGTTGGAAAAGATAGATGTTACACAGCTACTTGTTAAGAACCATAGCTTGTTTGAGGCTAGCAAAATTCATAACATGAGCTTCATTAAATCAGGATTATTTGTGAGCTTTACTGACCATATTAAGGATGTGTTTAGTGCTGATGATATTGAAGTGGCGATCGCGTTTAGTTTAATTTATGATGGTACAGTTGTTTCACATATTTCACATCATACAGAAGATGGTGCAATGCACGAGATCAAATCCAATGTATTTGACTTATTGGCAAACAAACAATATTGGCGTTCACCGATAACAATTAACAAGCTCTCACAATTTTCCAAGCATAATATTGAAGATAGTGAAGTTCGCTTACACCTGAATCCTTACGAACTAACTTCGTAACATAAACAAATAGCACGTCATCTTGTGGCGTGTTTTTTTATCTCAGAGTAATTACAAGGAATTAAACTATGACACAAACTGCTTTAAGTGACATAAATGAAATCAAAATTGCACATCTACAAGGAATTGTTAAAGGCGTTACTTATTTTTCCATTCATATACGCCATAAGGCTACACTCTGAGATTAAATTGTTCAATTATGCGTACAATACCAATTTATAGCGGACGTAACATTTAATTGTTTTATGATAGTGGTTTTGAACGATTGTGCAACAAATATGGAATTACAGATGAAGTTGAAGGAATACTAATGTCGTGAAACGATCTGAATGCCGAAATATTTAATGAGGATTAAATTGTGCAACTGAATGCATATAAAGATAAAGATTTTTTCACTCAAGCTGCAAGTGACGAATTTGTAAAAATTATCAACGAGCTAAGCCAGCAATATGTAAAAGAAGTTGAAAAAAAATTCAATTCGTTTGTGCAAGATAACGTGTTTGAATTGATTTTCAATGAACAAGATGACACATTATTAACGAATGACAAATATTTCAGCTAGATTCTGCTTCATTAGTAACCTCAAAATTTAACTTTTGTTCCTCTTCTTTGATGTAATTTTCAACCAACTCGGAAACAATATCCTTCATTGTGGTTTCTTTACAAACAGCAATAATTTTCAATTGCTGTTTCAACCCTGCGGGGATTTTTATATCTATGTGAGTCATCTTTTCTTGCTGTGTCATTTGTGGTTCAATCCATAATAATGTTACTAGGTATATTGTAATATTTCATTAACGGTTTGCATTGTCAATTCTCCAAACTTTTACGGGAATGTTGAAATGGACACTGCCATCTTTTTGCGCTTTTGTTAGGCTTGTATCTGCGTAAATCTTATCCAATTCTTGCTGTAACGTTTTTGTTGCAATCTCTTGGCGTGATTCAGCCGTATTAGTGATACCAAACGCATCATTAAAAAACTCTTCCAACGATACATTCAGCAAAACATCCGTCATCGATCGCGCCATGACATTCCCCTTACGATCAAAATGACGAATGACCTTGCGAAATTGGTCAAGGTCAATGGTATTGGCAGGGTTCGCATTAAGCTCCGTGTGAAATTGGAGTAGCGGGGAATCTTCACCAAGAGCGCGTTTTACATATTTTGTTGCGTTTTGTGGAGTAGCGGGGAAAAACAACTCCGCTACTTGTGAAACAGCAACACGGTACTCACCTGTTTCAGGGTTACGCAACCCCTGAAACGCGATCGCGCTCAATTTAACCGTAGCTACTTGTAATTTAGTTTGTTGTTGTTCTGTCATTATGCTCCTTTTTCATCAAGATATTGTTCAACTAAGTCATTCAAAATTTGAGCGATCGTCCTTTCTTCCTTCAACGCTTGTATTTTCAAGCGAAAATGTGTATCTTTGTTGAGTTTAAAGGTAAGTTGATTTCTTTTTTGTTTTTCCATTTGACTGTGTGACTGTCTAGCTGTTTAGTCCTATATTTAGTTTACATTTTTCATCAGGCGAGTAACAAGCATTTGAGTTGCTGTCATGTAAAGATTTGTGGATGTTTCAAATAAACTCAAACCGTTGTCAATTTTTATCTTCAATTAAACGACATTCAAGCACACCTTGATATTCAAGTAACGCGATAGGAAATAAGAAATTTTCTAATTTTCTGTGAATAAGCCAGAAGATTGTTGCCTATCAGCTGCCAAGATTCGCCAAATTGATGAACCTGCTGTAACACAATTAAAACGGTATCAAACGGCAATGCAAAATTACATTGAATCTCACAATGTAAGCATTACTGTAAATGTTGATAAGCATGAATGGAATGATGTCATTGATTGGGTTGATAACAATTACGAGGACATCGGTGGTATTGCACTCTTAAATAAGTTCGATCCTGAAAAACAATCACATCCAAACTTACCTTATGTTCCATCTAATGAAGAAACGATCAAACTAATGGAAAAGCAAATGCCACAACTTAAAGAAGAGGATTTAATCGTACAAATTTCACATTATGAAGATAATGATGAAGAGTATGAAATTATTGAAACCTCTTGTAGCACTGGGACTTGTCCAGTTCGATAATTACATTTAGAATACAAATAACAACCCCATTCATTTGAATGGGGTTAATAACTATTTAGCTGTTGGAGAATCAAAATGACAATTGACGACCTATCTGTACATATTATCAAAAAAGGTATAAAAGAAGATAATCCTAAGTTGTTAAAACTCATTGAAAAGCCATATCGCTCACCAAAAGGCTATGAAAAATGGGAAAATGAAGTTTTAGCGTACATGGCGAAATCATTTGACCCTTATAATAATGATCGCGTCAGTAACTATTCGATTAATGTATCTAATTCGTTAATTAACCATAAATTTCCAACTTACTATGTGAGTCAAGAATTGACAATTGCTTTGTGGAATACGTTGTGCAACTTAAAAGCCGAAGACTTAAATATTGCACAACCATCTGCATTATTCATGCTACCAAACAATTTAATAAAAACACCTGATGGCGATCCATTAACATCAATCGCTGTTGTTTCAACACGTAAAAATAAACTATCACGTTGGTTGTACGAAACTTATGGTGATGGACTTCTTGCAACGTCTCCAATCGTCATATTGAGCGAAAACCGCACATATTGGTATGCTATTCATAATCGAAGTGCTGAGAATACAGGGGATCATCCACAAGATGATTATGAAGAGTATTTACTACACAATAATGGTTTACCACAGGAACTTAACAATGAAGACGAAGTAAAATTTCTTGACAAGTATCGTTCACTCGTTTTTAATTTAATGTTTATTTTGGAAACGAAACCTGAGTTAATTTATAGAGAGACTTCAGGTCTTGGTTTTGGTTCAGAAAAGCAAATAAAATTTAGAAATCCAATTTGGCTTGGTAAAGATTACAAAATTCAATATCTCAAACAACAAATGTACATTAACTAATTATCTGTCGTCTTAACAAATTCTTGTCGTTCGCTGATTTAACGTTTCAGATTCAGCCCCTAGTAGCGATTCACCCTGATGCTGATTTCTGCCATCCTGGTAGGAATGATTAACTCGTTAGAAAGAAAGTCTCGTACTTTTTATTTAATGGGGTAGGTGCGCTCCCAGCAAAGGGGCATGGGCTAACCATAGAATGGCTACTGAATCACCTTCGAGCAAGAAGGAATCCATCTATATAATTGATGGATTGAAAGGAGCAACCTACTCGTAATCAATGATGATAGCACTTATGGTGCAATAGTACTAATCGTCTTACAAATTGATAACGACAAATAATTTGTTAAGACGACAATAATTTGTTACCAGCGACAAATAATGTGTGAATGTACATTTGATGACAAAATTAATTGCAATACACACAACACAAACTTTGGAAAAAGCAAGTGAAAAACAACGAACGTACAAAACAAGTGACATCATTATCTACAACGTTCTGAAAGAAAACTATCATCAGTCGCCTATTGTTATCGAAGTTGGTGACAGCAAAGAAGGTTGGACGATCGCGCTACGCTTGCTATTAACGCTCTACACTTATACTTTTCCATTCACAGCATACGGATGTTGGTTACGAAGTTACAGCCACAATTAATCACACGTTCATTCTCGAAAGTGGAGAGCGCATCAAATTACATTACACGAACTGAAAGAAGGTTATGTTCTGAAACACACTTTCAAACGCAAAGTAAAAGTTACATCTGTTGAGTTTGTAGGCGTTGAAGATAAAGTTTACTGCTGTACTGTTCATAAAACACACGCCGTTACGCTTGCAAACGGTTTTATTACGGGACAATGCGCAGAGATTGGCTTAGATGACCAACAATGCTGTAATTTAACAACAATTAATGTGCTTGCATTTGTCAAACAAGACGAAGACGGTAATTACTACTTTGACTATGATGACTTTGCTCGTGCTTACAGGCTTATTACTCGTGCAGGTTCACGCATGACATTAGTTGATCAATGGCATAAAGATTGGGATTACAAGCAAAAGCGCGATCGCTTATTAGGCGTATCCATGACAGGCATGATGGATGCCTTTATTAAACTCGGTGTTGAAGATAACTTTGAGTGGCAAGCTGATTTTTACAACCGCTTTGCTAAACCAATTGCTCGTCAAGCAGCCGATGAATACCATGACCATCTTGGTGTCCCACGCTCTGCATCGGTTACAGCAATCAAACCAGAAGGTACATTATCACAGCTTCCGACAGTTTCATCAGGGATTCATCTTCCTTACGCACCGCAATATCAGCGATCGATTCGCTTCTCACGCCTCGATCCTATGAACGAGGCGATGAAAAACTTAGGGATGCAGCCTATCCCTGAAAGTGGACAAGGTGATGACCTATATGGTGATGAATGCGACACTTGGATTTTCAAGTTTCCCATTCGTACCGATGCCAAGATTCGCCAAATTGATGAACCTGCTGTAACACAATTAAAACGGTATCAAACTACGATGCAAAATTACATTGAATCACACAATGTAAGCATTACTGTGAATGTTGATAAGCATGAATGGAATTAAGTTGTTAATTGGGTTAATTACAATTATGAAGACATTGGCGGTATTGCACTTTTAAGTTTATTAACATAAGTTATAAAAAAG
>JAHEOB010000008.1 GCA_018610095.1 Halothece sp. MAG | reverse complement strand
CCAACATTTTTAATTGAATAAAAAAAATCCCGCAATTCTCGGTTGCGGGTTCTTTCTTGTTTGATTGGGCTATCTCCTTCGGACGCATCGCGTGTGATATTGTGAAATCAAATCATATCGGGCTTCCAAGATTAATAATGATTCAAAGCGTTTCCAGTTCTATCCAATACTATCAATGGCAATATCAAGGTCGTACCTTGCAAGTGGCTTACGAAACCATGGGCGAAGGTTCACCTGTTTTATTACTCCCTGCTTTTAGTACCGTTTCCACCCGCAAAGAAATATCAGCAGTGGCGGAAGTCCTCGCTGAAGAGTTTCAAGTCGTGATGTTGGATTGGCTGGGATTTGGGGATTCCGATCGCGCCAACCTCAATTATGCGCGATCGCTGTATCAGCAATTTTTACAAGATTTTATTCAAGCAACGTTTCAAGAAGCAGTTGCCGTTGTCGCAGCCGGGCATGGGGCTGGTTATGCTATGCAGGTTGCTTATAATGACCCCTCTCAATTCTCAAAACTGGTACTGATTGCCCCAACTTGGAAAGGCCCCCTGCGGGTGATGGGTGTTCCCAAACCCATTGCCAATGGTGTAAAAAACTTGGTTCGCTTACCGCTTGTGGGGCAAGCCCTTTATGCCCTCAATACCACTCGTGGTTTTCTTAAGTTCATGTATCGTCAGCACGTTTACACTAACTCAGAACGACTGACACCAGAATTTATCGCCCAAAAACATGACATTACGCAACAACCGGGGGCACGGTTTGCCCCTGCTGCTTTCGTTACCGGTGGATTAGATCCCATGGAGAGTCGAGAAGAATGGCTTAATGTGGCGCGATCGCTGCCCATACCCACTAAGATAATCATTGGGGAACAATCGCCCCCAAAATCAAAAGCAGAAATGGAAGCCCTTGCGGAGTTACCCAATATCGAACATGCCAATCTTCCCGGTTCCCTGGGAATGCACGAAGAATATGCGTCACCCGTAGCGAAAGCTGCTAAGTCTTTTCTGTAAAGCCACGCAGAGGTGGTTCTTGTTCATTGGCAGTTAACCCTTTCCCTTGTAATAAAACGCCAAATCCACCTAATCCCATGGGATCAATTAATTGATGGAGTGCATCTCGTTTTTGCAAAACTTGCATAACACTTTGTCCTCCCTGGGATAGAGAATTGAGACGATTTCCCAAACCTAAAGCCATTAAAAATAAAGCCTGTTGGGTAAAGCCCAGTGGTTCTAAATGATAGTGTTTGCCATAAGTTTCTAGGGCGGTAAAATCAACATGGGCAGTCATATCTTGTTTGCCAATTAAATAATAGGGATCATTATGCCGTTGATGTTGGATATAACATTGCAAGGTTCCGGCATTGCGTTTAGGTTGATAATATTTTTCCGCAGAATAGCCATAATCAATGGTTAAAAGATAGCCTTTTTGTAAGCAACGAGAAATGGTTTCTAGCCAAGGAATTATGGCAAGATTGACTTCCGTTTCAAAGCCATCAGGATAATCTTTAGAAGGGAGATTAATTCCCATATCTTGAAAGTATTGATCTAATTGAGGGGTGGATAAATCATCTGTTATTTCAGTAAAAGGAGTTCCCTCATCCTCTCCATTGAGAGTGACATAAATTTCTTTTAAGTTGTCATTTTCAATTTTGACCCGATGAACCGGAAAGGAATCTACTAATTCATTACTAAACAAGCAACCCATGACAGACTGATTGGGAATATCTTCCCAAGTTTCCCAACGGAGATTCCCCTTTTGCTGCCATGGTTGTAATTGCTGTTTTTGCTGTTGGGTGAGACTAGGAGACTGTTCAATAATACGATATTGAAGACACGCCAAAAATTGTGGATAATTGTGCCAGCAATAATTAAAAATATCACTTGCCAGTTCTCCTTTACCTGCCCCCATTTCCACTAAATCAAAACGCTTAGGTTTCCCCAAGCGTTGCCACATTTCAACAAATTGTTCCGCTAAAAGTTCACCAAAATCACTGCCAAGAGACGAGGCTGTAAAATAATCTCCTGCTTTTCCAATATCAACCATTCCTGAAGTATAATACCCTTGTTCAGGATGATATAAAACGAGTTCCATATAGTCTGCAAAAGTGATTTTTTGATCAGGCGTATTTTTAATGCGATCGCGAATAATTTCAATTAAGGTTTGATTCGGTTCTGGTAAAGTCATGATGCAATAGTTGAACGATTAAAATGCTAACCTAGGAAAAGCAATAGCTGGGCAAACAATTATTGATTATAGAATTATGAATGCACTTTCAATTCCGACTTGGATGGTTCATGTTTCTAGCATTATCGAATGGATTGTAGCAATTTGGTTAGTGTGGCGGTATGGCGAACTAACGGGGGAAAAGAAATGGTGGGGACTGGCTGTCGCCATGTTTCCCGCATTAATTGGGGCAATGTGTGCTGTCACTTGGCATTTCTTTGATAACGCCGAAGCCCTAAAGTGGTTAGTGGTGGTACAAGCAAGTATGACCTTACTGGGTAATCTTGCCCTTTGTGTTGCAGCTTGGTGGATATGGAAAACTGCTGAGTCTTCTCCCTCAAGTTAGACTGAAGTAATAGAAGCGTCATTCCAATTGGAGTAACCCCTATTGACTGAAAACACTTCTCCCAATCCTCAAAACAATACCAGTTCCGACTCTCACTCTCACTATGACTTTGAGAGTCATCCCCATGTTCACAGTGAAGAGTCCTTACGACGGATTGTTAATCGTTTATCTCGCTTAGAAGGGCATATTCGTGGGGTTAAAACCATGGTTTCAGACAGTCGCCCTTGTCCAGAAGTGTTGATGCAAATTGCAGCCGTACGGGGGGCATTAGACCGTGTGGCGCGGATGATTTTAGATGAACATTTGAGTGAATGTATTACCCGTGCCTCCGAAGAAGGAAATATTGAGACGGAATTGGAAGAACTTAAGGCTGCCCTGGATCGCTTTCTTCCTTAAAGAAAATTAGACTACTATACAGTTGAAAGGCACAATCCCAAACCGTTTCTTGTTGTTGTTTCAGGGTAATCTGAGACGGGATACGTCTCAATAAATGGGGAAACGCGATCGCGCTTTCGCCAAAGGGGACAAAATCCCGCCACAAGGTAGCATTGGGTAATTGTTCATCCAAATATTGCATTAGTCGCATCCAACTTTGATTAAGGGTTTCCCCTTGTTTAAAAGTTGAACTTAATGAAGAACTAGCACGAAACTGATATTGTTGGTCACATAACCGTAAAATCGCCTTTCGTTTCGGCAAATGCAGGTCACAAAACTGCACATAATCTAAAATATCGCTTTTCCACTCAAATTTATTTTTACCCTTCGGCGTGAAAACTTTCTCAAAAATGGGCACTCGCCCTTGTACTCGTCGCTGAATTTCTGACCATTGAAAGCTTAATTTCCCCTCTTGCCCGCGACTATTCCAACAACGTGCCATTGCTTTATCTTGCTGGCTGTGGATGTATTGTACTTGAAAGACATGTAAGCTATTGAGACGGTTTAGGGGACAACAAAAGCAAGGAATTTCCGCTTCTTCTAACTGTTGCCGATAGGCATTTAATTGCGCGATCGCGCCAATCTGAGCTAATCGTAATCCCCGACTAGGCAGTTTTAACCGAGCATTATAAGCATCAATTTGCAAAATTTTAGCTAGGGTTTGGGCTGCCTGTTTTTTCTGTTCATTGGGAACCGCCCCTAACACAAAAACGCCTAACTCATCTTCCCCTTGTTTTGCTTGAGAAGGTGGGGTTTGCTTTTGTTCCTTCTCTGCCTGTTGGAGACGATGGATACCTTGACGAGCTTTTGAAAGCAGTTTGGAATTACTGTAATGCTGTAAAATCTCTTTATAAATCTTGTGAGCGTTGGGATGATCCCCTTGGGCTTCTTGAATGCGGGCCGTGTAAAACTTTAGCCAAGGATGATCGGGATATTGTTGTTTGAGGTTACGAATTAATTCGGTGGCAGTGGTATAGTCTTGTTGCGCGATCGCGCGCTGAATCTCCTCAAACATAAGTGTTATTCAGACAAGTGGGGTTAATTCCAACTTTAGCAAAATGATCCGAAACGCCTGATTAAAACACCCCTTGAAAAATGCCTAAAACGACCAGCACTGCAACTGTCCAAACATAATAGGAAAAAAAGCGAAATTTTGCTTTGTAGAGTAAAGTTAAGACAATATATAAGGCAATCATTCCCACCACAGCAGAAACAATAAATCCCACTGTAATCGGCATTAACCCCATTGAAAGTGAATCAGCTTCTAAGACTTCCAGCAATTGCAATAGGGTTGCCCCCAAAATGGTAGGAAAGGCAATAAAAAAACTGTACTCGGCTGCCCATTTGCGTTTCAATCCTGCAAATAGGGAAAAGGAAATGGTCATGCCACTGCGACTTAACCCCGGCAATAAAGCTAGTCCCTGCCCAATTCCAATGACACTGGCTACCCAAGGATTCATCTCTCTCAATCCCCTAGGCTGACGGATTTTGCTATCGGTGTACCAAAGTAAAATGCCTGTCAACGTTAGGGTAACCGCGATCGCGCTGGGGCGTTCAAAAATTTCTTTGAACAGTGATCTAAGGGGAAATCCAATTAACCCTGTCACCAGCACCGAGATCATGCCCAAAACTGCTAAGCGCAGGTAAAGATAATCGCCCAATCGTCTTCCCGTGGGAAACAGCAGGGCCTGCATCTTCTTAACATGAAACGAATGATCGGATAAGAAGGCAGTAACCTCTTGCCAAAGTTTTCCTAAAAACTGACTCAAACTACGACGAAAAACCACTGCAATAGAGACCAGTGTTCCCACATGAACGATTAAATCAAAAAAAATCATCTCTGGGCTTTCAGGAGGAGGTAAATCAGAACCCCGTTGACGCAACCAGTGTTGGGTTAAAACCAGATGACTGGTTGAACTGACAGGGAAAAACATAAAAATGCCCTGAATAATCCCCAGTAACAGCGATTCCAAAAACGTCATCAAAATCTATATTTAATCTTCCATGGCTTAGCCTAGCTCATTCCCTGATACGAGACAAATTGGTTATTCTTTCTCTGCAATTAATTGGTCTAATTGCCACTGCATGTGCTTTAAAACCAATTGATAACATTGCTCAACATATTGCAAATCTTGCGCTGCTTCTCTGCCATAACGTTCAAACCGAATGGGTTGACCAATTCGTAAATGAATTTTGGCAGGCAGTGGAAAGTTCAATAAGGGACCAATTCCAATCCCCCAAGGTAACCCTAGATAAATGGGAAAGACTTCGGGATCAAGATTAAACAACCAAGGTACATTTAAGCGGTTAAATAACTCCTTGATGGGATCATACAAATCCGCTAAAACAAATAAGGTTTCATGGGCTCCCCAAGAAACAATGGGAACAATGGGTGCATTTTCTCGCAAAGCAAGTTTAATAAACCCTTTATTGCCATAAAATTTGACGCGATCGCGCTCCCAATAAGGGCGAAATACCTCTTTGCCCCCACCGGGATAAACCAAAACATAAGCCCCTCTCTGTAGCGCAGGAATAGCAATCCGTGGATTTGCTTGAATGGCACCTAGTTTACTGGCATATTGGGCAAGCGGGGGATAAGCAAACCAGACATGAGGGTGCATTAATCCATAAGCGGGGGTATCAGTACCAAACCGAGTAAACCATTCATAAATAGTCATCATCATATCAGGGGAAGCCAATCCCCCATTATGAGACCCTACGACTAAGACTGGTCCCTGATCAGGAATATTTTCCCAACCATCACTTTCTGCTTGAAAATAATGGTCATGAAACCATTGACATTGCTGGAGCCATTGTTGGATCGCTTTGGGATCACGGTCATCTAAAGACCAACCAGATAAAGGAGGATGTGTCACGCCGTTACGGTATCTAATGATTGGGCTGCTGATAAAACGTCTTGTCTGGCACGTTGATTTACCTCTAGGATATCTTCTAAATTTGGATTTGATGTATTGTATTTAGCAGCGCGATCGCAGACAGTTTCAATTAAGCGCGGAATATCCAAAAACCCGATTTTTTCTTCTAAAAATAACGCCACTGCCTGTTCATTAGCGGCATTTAAAACCGCAGGCATTAATCCTCCTTCTCTTCCTGCTGCATAAGCAAGCTGCATACAAGGATATTTCTCATGATCGGGTTCTTTAAAAGTTAAACTCCCCACTTTCACTAAATCTAAGGGTTCCCAATTGGTATAAAGGCGATCGGGGTAAGAAAGAGAATACAGTAACGGTAAGCGCATATCAGCCCATCCTAATTGCGCTAATACAGACGTATCTTGTAATTCAATCAGGGAGTGAATAATACTTTGGGGATGAATCACAATTTCAATTTGCTCATAATCTAATCCAAATAGAAAATGCGCTTCAATTACCTCTAATCCCTTATTCATCAAAGTTGCGGAATCAATGGTAATTTTTTGCCCCATTGACCAATTGGGATGTTTCAGGGCATCGGCAACGGTCACTTGGGATAATTGTTCCACTGGCCAATCCCGAAATGCGCCACCGGAAGCCGTTAGGAAAATCCGTCGTAATCCCTTGTCAGGAACGCCTTGTAAACATTGAAAGATGGCAGAATGTTCCGAATCCGCTGGCAATAACTTCACGCCATACTGTTCCACTAGCGGTAAAACCACTGGCGCACCCGCAATTAAGGTTTCTTTGTTCGCCAGTGCAATATTTTTTCCTGCTTTAATGGCAGCGATCGTGGGCATTAATCCAGCACAGCCGACAATCCCTGTCACTACACTTTCGGCATCACCATATTGGGCAACCTCTGCCACTGCCTGTTCACCACCGAGGATAATGGGAGAATAATCTAATTCCGCTAAAGCCGTTTTTAGTTCTGATAATTTGTCCTCGTAGCAAGTGGCAACAATCTCGGGGCGAAATTGCTGGACTTGTTTTGCCAACAGTTCAATATTGCCCCCTGCTGCTAACCCCACAATTCTAAATTCCTCGGGGTATTGGGTAACAAGTTCTAAGGTTTGCGTACCAATTGAACCCGTTGAGCCGATAACAGTAATTGATTTCACGGTTCTGTTTACCTTTTAGGAAGCGCCGTTATAGAATTAATTTATTGTTTTACAGTAACATAGCAATTCCTGCAGTTGGTAAAGTGCTGTTAAAGAATTTAATTGCTGGATACCGAGATGACACGCACCTCTAATCCCTCTTGTTCTAATTCTTGACGAATTTCTGCTGCATTATCTTGCGTCTGAAAAATTCCTACTTGCATCACGGAACGCCCTTGATAACGACTAGTAAAGGCTTGGGGCACAATTTCCTTCACTTGCGCTTTATCACTTTCATTTGTAATTTCTACAATGACCCGATATTGACCCCCGACGGCTGCTGCTCGTTCATCAGGGGAAGCATTGGGATTAGCAAGATTACCACGAGGAATTTCTTCATTAGGAACTGGCAATGACTGATTACTGCCGTTGTCATTCTTATTGAAATTAATCGTATCTTCCACTGTTCTTTGATCAGAGGAACGATTACTTGAACGAGAGGGATTGTTGGAAGGGGAACTGTTTTCAGTATTGGTGGAATCACCCTCACTGGGAGCGGAAAATTGTTGAGACTGACTCGCTGAAGCAGATTGCTGCTGTTGTGGTGGCAAAACTTGAGACTCAGATAGCGAAGGTAAGGCACTGGAGGGATTAACAGGAGGACGAGACCTATCATTGCTTCCTTTCGGGGAGGAAGCGCTGGGGGCTGTCCAAACTTGTTCTTGCCGTTGTGAATTTTGACGCTGTTGAATTAATCTCGATCCTATGTAAGAACCTTCTGAGGGCGGTTCAATGGCAACTGTTCCACGAAAATCCAGTTCCCCTTCGGTGTTCCCCGCAATGTCATTACCATTAGCAGGAATGATATTATTTTCGGTTAGATTTCTAATCGCCTTGCCTTGATTATTCCGAAAGGTATTGTTACCGGGATCATCTTCCGTTCCCAAATCAGGATGAGACTGACTTATGGCAACTAAACCACTTTCCCACGACTGTGTGATCAGATTGTCTCGTAACACCGGTTGGGCTTGGTGAGTGATCAGAATGCCAATGCGATTATCACGGACTTCATTATTAATCAGTTTGGGGGAAGAATGTTCCGTAATGTTCATGCCAAAGCCAGTATGGTCAAAAACATTATTTTTCACCAGCGGCTGGGTTTGACCATAAGTGCCAATGCCGTT
>JAHEOB010000007.1 GCA_018610095.1 Halothece sp. MAG | reverse complement strand
CCTCGCAGCCAACCTGATTGGGAAAGCCAAGTTTACGGTTGGGATAACGGCCCTGGAAATAGTTTATTAGATTTAGCAGTGCAACGGCTGACGAATGGGAAACAACAGTATGATCACAATGGAGAATGGGCAGCGCAAGGCACTCCTAATCAAGCACTTTTGCAACAATGGTTAGCAGATGAATTTTTCCAACAGCCGCCACCGAAATCCACAGGGCGAGAATTATTTGGAGAAGCCTACCTCGATCGCGCTTGGAATGATGCCCAACACCATGATCTTTCTCCAGCAGATTTTTTAGCTACCCTTACGGAATTAACCGTTACTGCCATTAGCCAAGACTATCACAGGTTTCTCCCTTCCCTTCCAGATACCGTTTTCTTATGTGGCGGTGGCAGTCGTAACATTTATCTCCGTCAGCGATTACAACACCATCTTCCCAAGACTACGATTCAAACCACAGATGAGGTAGGATTAGATAGTAACTTTAAAGAAGCGATCGCGTTTGCCGTCTTAGCTTATTGGCGTTATTGCAATCAGTATCCCAGTAATTTACCTCAAGTAACAGGGGCAAAACGTTCTACCCTATTGGGAGAGATTCATCTTCCTTAATCGATAAAACATCATAATTGCCAAAAATCTTTAAAACTTCTGTATATTGCGGTAAATCATTCAACGCAGCTTGCACGTGAGGTTGCATGACACTTCCCTCGATATCAAGAAAAAAGAGATACTCCCCTAAGGAACGTTTCGTGGGGCGTGATTCAATGCGGGTGAGATTGATTTCTCGTTGAGCAAATACTGAGAGCGGGCGTACTAATGCCCCCGGTTCATTTCGTGGCGTGGTAAACCCTAACGACAGATATCTGCCACTGTTGGTTGCTTCTAACCCTATCACCCAAAAGCGAGTGCAGTTATCAGGATAATCATTAAGGGAAGAAATCAAAATCGGTAAATTATACAAGTGGGCAGCACGAGATGACGCGATCGCGCCATAGGGTTGATTCGGTTCTTGGGTCACATACCGGACTGCCTCAATGGTAGAAGCAGTGGGAATCAGTTGCACATGAGGTAAATACCCTTCTAATGCCTTTTGGCATTGGGCAAGGGCTTGGGGATGAGAGTAAACGGTTTGAATTTGTTCTAGGGAATCTGCATGAGACAATAAGGTATGGGTTATAGGGAGAACTAATGCCTTTTGAATCTGTACTTCATCTAATTGCCACAGCGTATCAAGGGTAATAGTGACACTGCCTTCGGTGGAATTTTCCACTGGTACAACCCCAAAATCAGCATTTTGCTCAACCACAGCTTGCAACGTTTGCGCAATACTAGGATAGGGGCATAAAATCGAAGATTCTCCTTGGCTTTTCTGCAACCATTGCGTATAAGCAAGGGCAGCCGTTTCCGTGTGAGTACCAGTAGGGCCTAAATGGGCAATGGAAAATGTCATCGGATCACTGTAGCATCTAACTTAAAGTAGAAATCGGTTAATTCCCCTTCTGTTGCTTGAGACAGAAGATAAGAGGCAGTTTTTCTGTTTATATTGGAGATTAAGCAATGTTAAGTTTTATTGAATTAATCCCCTTGCTCGTAAACTTCTTTAACCTTAACCGTGAGACGATCAAAGTAACAGAAGCGGACACTTAAATTCCTATGGAAATTATACAATTTACTGCTTCGGAATCCATTAATCTCGCAGTGCCTCAAGAAAAAGCACCGATTCAACATTATTTACGTCAACCGAGACGTTTAGTTAGCGCGATCGCGAATCCGAAACTGATGACACCGCTTTCGGAAACTCGATTTCACCTCAAAATGCGCCCTATTAATTTTTTAGAAATGTACCATTTCCAGCCCTCAGTGGTTTTAAAAGTAGTTGCAGATAGTCAAGGCAATGTCAACCTTACCTCAGAAAACTGCGAAATTATCGGAAACGATTATATTAATGACCGTTTTGGGATGAGTTTAAAAGGAAAACTTTATCCGATCAACAAAAATGGTGCCACTTACCTTGAAGGAAAAGCGGATCTCAAAGTTAATGTGGATTTACCTCCTCCCTTATGGTTTACTCCTCGTCCGATGTTAGAAACAACTGGGAATGGATTGCTTAAAAGTGTATTAATGCGCATTAAGCAGAAACTCATGAATCAACTCATTGCCGACTATCAACAGTGGGCCAATCAAACCGAAACCACTACCGAAACCAAGACGTCTCTTTCTTCGCCCAAAACCGCTCTCAGTTAACGTCGCAAATGTTGAAATTAGCACTCTCAAAGGGGAGTGCTATTATCTTTTTTAAAAGTGCGATGCCTGTAGTAACGATTTCTACCAGCCTGCGCTACGATTCGTTTGAGGTTATTTGCAACATATGAGTAAGATCGTTGCACTTCATTAATCAATTGGGGCATCATTACAGTATCGTTTCCCAAACTTTTTTTTATGGATTTCTGTGGGCGAATTTATTCTCCTCAAAATACGATTTTATCGAAGTTATTATTGCCCTTTGGTGAGATTAAAAATCTTTTCCAACGGCTTTATCATTTAATTTTGCAAACGATGTGGCGAGAACTCCTATCAGGGGAAAAAATTGACTATGAATACGTTAACTTATTTCTTTTTATTATTTTCTGTATTTTATCACTTCTTTTTTACTATTTAAGATATTATCATCAACCGATTTTAATTACTTTCTTTATTTTATGGTTGATTGATATTGCGACTTCCAAAAAAAAGTGCCAACAATCGAACGCTTTCTCATCAGTTTTTACAACCCTTAAAGAAGACACGGTACAAATCATAACCCAATCATCTCAACAAGGTTCAATTCATCTGGAATATGATCAAAGACAACTCGCTTTCCTCGCGATCGCGCAATCTCAAATTTACAGTCAGAGCTTTCAAACTGTTATTGGCACATTATGGCAAGTCATTTTTGAGCTGGCAGACGGTACAAGGATTATCATTGATGAAAAATCTTCACCGCATCAAGCCTTAAGCCAAGCCAAACAAATTACCTCAGAATTAGCGATTCCGATTCCGATTCATTTTCTAGATAGTAAAGGCAATAGTCATTATACAGCGAGCGAGTTACCTGTAGAACAACAAACGCCTTCTCATCAGATTAACGTGACTCATCAAGGGCAACAATGGCATATCTATTCTCAATGGCGACTCCGTGATACCTGGCAATTGCTCAAACAAATTGTTAGTGAAATCGGATTTATTTTATTCGTACTGATTATTACTAACTTTATGATTAAATTCGGGGGAATTTTACATAGTTTACTTGCTTCTTATTTCGGATTTGATACACAAACTATTATTTTATCAATCTCAGATATTATTAGTTGGTTTAATCCCAATATAGGAGAAGGAGGCTACCTTGAATTGATTATTGCAATCACCTTGATGATGATTCAAGGGATTATAATTAGTCAAACTAAACATCTTTATATCGATGAAAATTGCCTAACCTACCGGGTGAGTAATAACAGTAAACAAACGGTTCCAACTAGTGAAATTGAAACCATTTTATGGATCACATTTCCTAAACCAATGATATTAATTGTCGGTGATCAAACCACAATTGGCATCCAAAAATTACCCACTCAGCAAGCATACCCAGAACTCTTACTAAAGACAGAACAAGCTCTTCAATCTTCTCAAATAACGTCCTCGGAATGAGATAATCAAACGATGCGCTAGCTTATCAAACGTTAAGATAGTCTAAGCAACCTAGCAAGTGAGGAAACATTGTGCTACTGTGCAAAGGTTTTGAAGTTGAAATCTATACGGGAAAACCCGACGGAACAATCGTTGGTCTATCTGACCGCATTGTAAGAGATTTACAGGGATTTGTGCGTGAACCGGATAATCGCAACGTGGAATACACCACTGCCCCCTTATGTTGTTATGAGCGCCTGCTTTGTGCGTTAGTGCGTCCCCGTGTGCAACTTCGGCAATATCTGCAAACTCAGGGGAATTATACGTTAATTCCCGGTAGTACCTTATCCTTAGGTGGCAGCGATCGCTTTTATCGATCGGATCCGCAAAATCCCTATCACGATTATATTGAACAAACGTACGGCACAAAAGTCGTTACTGCCAGCATTCATATTAATATTGGCTTTGATGATATTGAACAATTAATGCAGGCGTGTCGCCTGATTCGGGTAGAAGCCCCTTTATATTTAGCTTTAAGTGCCTCTTCCCCCTTCCTTGATGGCAACGTCACTGGCTATCACTCCACCCGTTGGGCAGTATTTCCGCAAACCCCTTCCTATGTTCCCCTATTTGAAGATCATGCCCATCACATTCGTTGGGTAAACGAGCAACTTCGCAAGGAAACCATGCAGAATGTGCGTCATCTGTGGTTATCCGTGCGCCCCAATGGTGAACATCGCCCTTATAATCTCAACCGTTTAGAATTACGGATTTGTGATCTCATGGCTGATCCGATCGCGCTGTTAGGGGTGACTGCTTTATTAGAAGCCCGTCTCACGCAAATGTTGTTAACCCCTGATCTCGATCCCCTATACAAGAGTCATTTACCTGCCCATACCCGCGCGGACGATTTAGTTGCAATGACCTATGATAATGAACAAGCGGTAGCTCGCAAAAGTTTAGCTGCGGAAGTTCGTCACTGGCAAGATGGACGACCGATCATTGTGGAAGATTGGATCAAAGATATTTATAATCAAGTGCATCCCATTGCAAAAGCAAAAGGCTTTAGTTGTTTCCTCTCTCCCATCGAGAAAATTTTACGAGAAGGGAATACGGCACAAAAATGGTTACGACAATACGAAAAAGGGTTTACGCCGCAAGAAATTATCCAAAACAGTATTGAAACCACTCGTGTAGAAGAAGCAAAATTAGAAGCACAACTTTGTCAAAATCAAATGATAGCAGCCTAATGTTAGAAACGCTTGACTTATCCCTTTCCTTAAAAAAATCCCACTATCGGGAACAGATGGATGAATTAATGTGGGAGCTGCGATCGCTGCATCAGCAGTGTTGGCAACAACGCCTCACCTTGATAATCGTTTTAGAAGGTTGGGCTGCAGCGGGGAAAGGGAAGATTGTGAAAAAGTTAGCTACCTGCATGGATCCGCGAGGATTTATCCTCCATCCCATTGTTGCGCCCACCCCACAAGAACAACAATATCCTTTTCTCTGGCGATTTTGGCAATGTCTTCCTGCTAAAGGCAATGTTGCAACTTTCTATCATAGCTGGTACATGCATGTTTTGGAAGATCGGTTACTGGGAAAGGTTAACTCAAGTGAAGTTCCCTCGCGGATGCAAGCGATTAATGAATTTGAACGACAACTTGCCGACGATGGCATTGCCATTGCCAAATTCTGGATTCATCTTAGCCAAGACGAACTGAAAAAGCGACTCAAAAAAT
>JAHEOB010000006.1 GCA_018610095.1 Halothece sp. MAG | reverse complement strand
TAGCGAGTGCTATCTCCTGAGTCTCCCTCCTTCCCGACTAGGTGAAGGAGGGAAGCCCCACACGCAAGAGTGGGGAGGGAGGATGCCTTGAGGTCTGTCTGTGTTGAAGTGAGTTTGAAATGAGGAAAGCGCGATCGCGCCCTCTAGGTACACTTGCTTTCGGTAACATCGCGCCCCTCAATTTCCCTTCCGAAACTCCCAAGGCGGTGTCCCTGTTAACTGATTTTCTTCAGCAGCCTCCGCGATCGCGCTACGATTCGGACAATTTCCGCTATAACGTTGGTAATGCCAAGCGTGACCTGTTCTGACTATTTCTGCATTAATGAAGGTTTCCCCGAGAAAAATTTCTGCTACAGTTCGGCTAGAGCGGTCTTTTTCAATGCGGTTAACACGAACAGTTGCATGATTCGGTAAGCGGAACGTGCCGTAAATCATCTATTTTGCGATCTGATCTAACATGAAAAATATCCTCAAAATCATTTTTCCAAATCATCATATGATTCATGACTAACGATGAATGAAACAACCATTCAAAAGCAATTAGACAACCTTTTTCCCAACTCTAATTTAGAAATTCAGGTGGTTTACGAAGTACCGTATCTGAAGGTAGCTATTAATTATTACTCTACTCTTTCTTTTGATCGCACTACTTTAACGCAAAGGATCGAGAAAACGCTTAGTAAATTGGATTTACCCGATGAGGTTCAGTATCTTGCCCTTTATATTCGTCCAATTAATGAAACTGAACCTGATTGGAGCACTTGTGTCAGGCTTTCTTCAACTAAAAATTCACAAGAGGCAAATCTTGATCAACCAAGTGCGACTCAACATAATGATAGATCTGAACCAGAAAAAGCAGTAACTGCTGAAAAATCAGAAACTGCACAAAAAGAAAATTCATCTGTTGAGAATAAACAACTTAGTGACTACTGCTTTATCCGCAATCAAAGTTTATTAAATAAAGAAATTGTCGCACCTCCTTTACCAGTAGCTGAATTAGTAACCTCTTTCCATGAGTTATCAGCATCGGAAAAACAACAATTGTTGCCGATCATGTCTCAACTTCTTCAACAAAAAACTCCAGAAGGAATAGAAGAGATATCTGCACAACAATGGATCGAAAAACTGTTTACTTTGAATGAGGAAAATTTACGAAAGGCTAGAATTTGGTTAAGCCGTTATTGCTATGATCCTGAGAAAACAATCGCAACGCTTAAAAATACTGAAAATCAATCTGAAGAATCTAAAGAATTTCAAGAATCTCAAAAATCTGAAGAACCTCAAGAATCTCAAGAATCTGTAGTAAAAGAAGAGACTAAATCCAACTCAATTCCCAAAACAAGAAGTTATAATCAAGTCAAAAGTAAATCTAATAAAACTTATAAACCTAAAAATATAAAAAATCATGAAAAAACAGATCGATATATAGAAAATACTTATATTAGTTTTAAATATAATATTGAACTGGCTTGGAAAATATTTAAAACTAATTTAGGGATTTACTTGACATTTTTACTGTTTTCTATTTCTATTGATTTACCATTTACTATAATTACAAACTTAATGATTCAACCAAGTGTAGAAAGTTATCCGACTGAATTATTTAAACTATTTGAGATTTATTGGTTTATTAATATGACTTTAAATCTACTTATACTTTTATTAATTTCAATTTTAACTGAAAATAATATTGTTGGATCAAGCATTAACTTTGAATCAGCTTTAAAAAAAGCACTTGCGAAAATACCAATTAATATCATTGTAGGAATCCTTTTTATATTTCTGTTTGGTATTGGCTTTTTCTTTTTTGTAATTCCTGGGTTTTATATTTACGTTATATTCAGTTTTTTTCCAGAAGCTATTGCATTACGAAATTGTCAATTTGATGCATTTGAATATAGCTATAAATTAGTGAAGAATCAATTTTGGAAGGTGTTTTTTCGATTTTTACAATTTGGATTTTCTTTCTTCATTTTATCTTTATTAGTGAATCTTCCATTATCACTTATTAATAATTTATTAAGTTCCCTTCCAATCATTCAAACGATTTTTCAAATTATCCTTGGATTAATTAGTTCTATTGCTATTTATTTCTCGATGACCGCCTATACAGTTTATTTTCTGAATTTAGATTATTTAAAAAATGGAAAACCTTTAAAAGCATAAAAAGGCCAATTTTACGATATTTCTTGATCATTAAATGATGCTACAGAAATGGCGAAGTTGGCGCGATGCACTCTCAGAGCGCGGTCGCTTCTGGCGACATCGCGCCCTAATTCCCTCACAATTGCTAAAAGTATTTCTACAAAAACAGCAAAAGGGTTCGGGAGTGAACTAAGTTTCCCGAACCTTAATTTACATCCTCAATTTCCCTTGTAGCGCGGGTTGAGATTATTTAATTGTGAAAATGCTGCAGCCTCACTATGAGGCTGGGCGGCAGCGGTGTTATTTTAAAAGATGCAGAGTCAAAGAAAATAAACACCATTGATATGGTAGCAACTCACCAGCAAAGTGTACAATCTCGCCCTGCTAATAGCAGTCTCAGAGTATTTAGTGCGACAGTTGCAAATCTATTCGGAAGTGACAGCGCAACTTTAATAGAAAGAATTAGCCACTGGCTGGAGCTTGGGTATGGAATAGAATACCAAGGTCAACGTTATTGGTACAGTACGTATCAGCAAATAGCTGAACGAGAGCTAGATTGGCTCAGTCCATCTCAAGTAAAACGCCTT
This sequence comes from Halothece sp. MAG, assembly GCA_018610095.1. GTDB lineage: Bacteria > Cyanobacteriota > Cyanobacteriia > Cyanobacteriales > Rubidibacteraceae > Halothece. The sequence continues at coordinate 409 of JAHEOB010000006.1, read as the reverse complement.
ATCCAGAAATTAGTTAAGGCTGGAGTCTTAATAGTTAAGCGTTTGCAGTCACACCTTTATCGCCAAACAAATCACTACCGCATTAATTGGTCACGGCTAAAGGAATTACTTTCTAATTCAGGTGTCCTCTCGAATGGACGGGATCGTCTTCTCGAAAAGATGGAATCGACCAATGATCTATATACAGAAATAACTACAGAAAAAACAGGGAGTTAAGAAGAAACCATTTCTATTAAAGAAACTAATGAACAGCAAACAACAAATAAGCAAAACCAAACAGAACAAATAGCAGAAGAGACCGAACCATTAGAACAAGCGGATCAGGAAGACTCAAATGTCCGAGACTTTCATAATTATCTGATACTAGAGTTAGCCAACCATGAAGAAATACTTAACCCTGAAGCCTATG
>JAHEOB010000005.1 GCA_018610095.1 Halothece sp. MAG | reverse complement strand
GCAGTTACAGTTGCGACTGCGCCACCACCGAGGAAGGGAAACGGAAAATCCGCAACGCTGTTGCACCCCAGCGCAGCCAAAAAACTTACACCCCGAAACAAAAACGTCACTGGACTTATACTGACACCAACGGCAACCCGCTGATTCGCACGGTCAGACTTGATGATGGTGAAGGCAAGAAAAAGATTTGGCAGGAGTATCGCGTGAACGGTCAATGGCTCACGCCATCAAGAGCGGAAGAAAAGGGAATTGAGTTAGATCAGACTGCTTACGCTAACCAAGTTGCCCTGCTTTACTACAAGGAAGTGCAAAACGCGATCGCGCAGGGTGAAACCATTTTCGTTGTGGAAGGAGAGCCAGTAGCCGATGTTTTACGGAAACTGGGCTTAACTGCCACCACCAATCTCATGGGCTCAGGCAAGTGGAAAGAACATTACACCAACCAGCTTCAAGGAGCCAAACGAGTCATCATTGGACCAGACCGCGATATTGTAGGAATCAAACACGCGGAAGCGGTGGCTAACAGCTTAGAAGGGGCAGGAATTGATGTGCAATGGCTTTATGCCTACCCCCATTCCACGCTGTGGCATCGTTTACACCATGGTAACGGTTTAGACCTGAAAGATTATCTGGAGGAACACCCCAGTATGAGTGCCGACGACTTATTTAACCTGATTGAGCTGCATCGACGAAAATTCGAGCTGGCTTACGAATCAGATGATGACAACTCAGATGAGAGTGACGATGCCAGTCAGGACCAGCTACCTGATATCAAACAGGAAATTGACCGCATTTTAGCGTCTAATTTAACTGGCAGCGATTTAAAAATTGCCTTAACCAATCTCGCCCAAGCCACCAAACAACCCTTTAAACAGATTATCTCCATTTATGATCAACGCTATGACGAATTCCGAAACGCAGAAGAATTAGAAGAACGTCGCGAAGAATTAGCCGAGATTCTCAATAACAAGAAAGCTGACATTGATATTACCGAGATTTTCCCTGCTCCCTTAGCCAAAGCCATTAACCAAATGGCGAAATGGTTGGGCGTGCGACCGGTTACCTTTGCCACGGCGTTACTGTGTGGCGTTTCCGCCCTGCATCATACCCATTCCAAAGTTTGGCTCAATCAATCCTGGGGCTTTTCCGTGACTCCTAATTTATTTGGCGCGATTGTGGCGGAATCTTCCCAGAAAAAATCGCCCATCCTCAATTCCATGGTCACCAAACCTTTAATGACGCTGCAAAAGCAGTGGGAAGCCCAATATGAAGAAGAAATGGCAGCGTACCGCAAACAATTACAAGAGTGGAAGGACAATAACTGTGAGGGAGAAGAACCGAAAGAACCGCGCCAACGCCTTGCCTATTTCAGCAATGCCACATCGGAAGGATTAGCCACCCAAGCAACCAAAACCCCTGACCAAGGCATGATGTATCTTCGAGATGAATTAGCCGGTCTCTTTAATCAATTGAACAAGTACGGCAATGGCAAAGGCAGTGAATTAGAAGATTTGCTCAGCTTCTATGACGGCACTGGCGGTTGCAATCTCCGAGTGGACGGTGCTTCGGCAAACTTCTATGGGGTTCTGATTAGTTTATTTGGAACTGTGCAGCCGGAAGTCTTGCGGAAGTTAATGGGCAATATGGACGACGATAACGGCTTATGGGGACGATTTTTAATGGTTCATCAACCCTTAGCCCAATCCGTCATGGAGGATGATGCCGGCGGGGTGAACCTGGATGAGCTCATCTACAACATTTATCGAGACATTGACGCCAAAAAATCATCAGAAGACTATACCTTAAGCCGTGAAGCCTTCCAGTTGTTCCGAGATGCCTACAACCATTATGAACAATTAAGAACCGCCTATAATACCAAACCCGCCTTACGAGCCATGTATGGCAAGGCAGAAGGACGAATCGGCAAAATCGCGGTTAACCTCCACGCCATTAAATGCGCCATGGCCAATGAGGAAGATAACCATGTCATCGACGCCGAAACCATGCAAAGCGCGATCGCGCTTAATAACTTCTACATTAGCCAAATTTTAGCCATTCATGGTGAACTTGACGACGATGCAGGATTATCTGGTCTGTTAGCCAAAATTGTCCAAATTGCCGAGAAAGCCAACCAACCCATCCGTGCCTCCGATGTCATCCAAGCCTTGCCCAAACGGGAACGGAAACCAGCCTCAGAGATCAAAGAACACTTCTATGAATTAGAACGATTAGGCTATGGCGTTACCTCAGGAACCAACCGTAGTCTCAAATTCTCCCTCACTGATGGGAATGAAACTACCAAAGACCAAACGCCAAATTCTGACCCGCCAAAGCCAAATTCTGAACCAAAGTCTGGTGAATTAGGACAAAGTTTGGAACATCCAACCAAACCTGAAACTCCCACAAATAAAGAAACAGAAAAATCGTTTGGACAATTTGGTCAACATCAATCTACTTCTTGGTCCAAGGAAAAACCCTCTGAATCGACAGAGCAACAAAATTTGGACAAGGACCCAGAGCTTAACCAAACCCATCCCAACTTGCCAAACCAATCGCAAAACACCCACAGCGAGGGAAATCTAAGTTTGGACAACGCTGACCAAACCACGACCAAACAAGGAGTCAATGAGGTTGAAGACAACCAAACTCAGACAGATGATGTTGAACAGAAAAAGATTGACTGGGTAAAACTCTATGGTGAAGTATTCCGAGTCGCTGCCAGAGATGGAAACACACTCCATTTAAGAAAATCTGGTTTTTCTAAGGTAGTGCGCAAAGCTCAGATTCATGAGGTGGAAATAGGAGGATACAAAGAATAAGGAAAGGATACAGTTGTTTATCAATGTGACTGAGAAATGAAATAACAATGGTGCGATGTGCGAAACTACCGCCCTACGCGATCGCGCTTCTAGAAAACCACCCAAATCATCCCGTTACGAAAGGCATTGTTCAAAACATCATTAATAATGCTAAAGCTAATGCGACCGATGAGGAGTTAGAAGAAATTAAGCGATTGGAGAATCAAGCCTTCGAGTTTTAATTAATTTGTTATGGGCACGATCTAGCCAAGTTAGTTGCCAGTGCGCGATCGCGTTATCACTCACTATCAATATTGACTTTAGACGCTATAGCAATATGATCTGAGTTGTAGTTGTAAAAAGTTAATCCACTTACTTCCCCAAATTTGGAAGTTATGGAGCGAAAGAATTTACAACTGATGTACGCTTGCTATATCATCTTGTAATAATAGTCTAAATAATTTGACTAATACAACTATTTATCTATATGTTTAGAATTTGATGATTTAATAAGATAGTATAATATGTTTTTCACTAAATCAAAAAAAGGATAT
>JAHEOB010000004.1 GCA_018610095.1 Halothece sp. MAG | reverse complement strand
CATTGGGGTGACATGGTGGCATCAAGATAAATGGATGCTTTGGCATTTTTAGCTAAATCGGCATGACGAGAATCAGGAAGGGTTAAGGTGATTTCGCCGTTTCTTAATCGGGCTGCGCCACGTTCTAATCCAAATAAGAGATGTAAAAATGTATCCACGCCCAATGAGGGGAGATTTCTAATGGTTTCTTCATTGTGGCGTTTGGTTTCGCCAAACATTTGGGCATTGGCAAAATCAATGGTTTGTTTCCATCGCTTCCGTTCCTTCTGGTTCATGGCATCGCGATCGACGCGCTGCTCTCTAAAATCAGCCAAATCTTTATCACTTAACCCAGAATGTTTGGCAATGATTTCTGAGAATAAAGCTAAATCTGATTGCAATTCAGGATAAGGCTCCAGCCCTAAGAGCTTGGCTAAATTATTTTCACCCTCTCCATAAGTAATTCCACCATAATGGGGAATTTTAATCTTGCCTGATAGTGCATCTAAAATCTTATGCTTGATGGGAGCTAATCGCTGATAAGCTGCCGCGATTGCGCTCGACTCTAAAGCATATCTTTCAAGCCAGTTAAAGGTTTTCTCAACGTCGCTGGCGGTTAATGGGATTTCCTTAGCACTTCTTAACCCCTCTGAGGGTTCCTCCACAATCAAGATATCCTTGTCTGTAACATCAGGGAGGGAATCAGGATGCACCCTTAATTCCTTGCTTTGTAACGCGCTGTAACGTTCCGCTTTATAACCCGCCACGAGGCAAGATGGACGTTTAGAGCAGCCAGCACAAATGGGGTTATCCTTTTCCCCATCTTCTGATTCTGCTACCTCGCCCCAAATATCGTAGCCTTTGCGATGTAGAATGTTAAATAAGTCTGCTTGATGGCAGTTCCCAGCAATATCTGGTTGGGGATTTTCTGGGCTGTATTCCCAGCGATGTTGATAAGGATTACCGTTGGGGGTGACGCGATCGCGATCTAAAGTTAACCCCTGATGACGGCTGGGAATATCGGTTTTATTTTCGGCGGTGCTAACGCTGGGGTTTCTGTGCTGTGTTTGCAGATAATACGTTTTGCCTTGATTAGGCTTGATTAGGTTAGCTTCGTAGCTTTTTCCGGTCCCGGTATGGGAATCATCGAAGATATGTCCCCAGCCTAGCTCAATTAAATCTTCCATTAAGGGAACGCGATTGCCGCGCTTAAACTTGATACGCGGTACCTTGTCTAATTGCCCAGGTGTGGGTAAGGGGTTTTTCCCATATTTCAGGGGTTTCTTTTGTATTTTGCGTTTGGCGCAGTTGATTTTGTGTTGGTTGGCTTTCTCATCAAAGCCATTGAAATTACAACCCGCTTGCTTTTTGATCCATTCCCAAAACTCGTTAGCTTTTTGGGCTAACCATTGCTCTTTAGAAATTTCTTTAGAGCCAGCTTCTTTTTCTAATCGTTCACGCTCTAAATCCGAAGGAATCAAGTTGCCATTTTGCTTAAATTGATACCAGAAAGCTCGCTTTTCGAGAGCGTCATCTGGCAGTGAAGGAGTCGGATTACCCCTTTGCGCCGATCGCCAAATTTGCTCCCACTCGCGTTGATTCCAACCACCACCATCGGCACAGCGTTGGCAGTATTGAATAAATAAATCGTAAGGGTCGCCCTCATAGGGAATACTCAATTGGCTTAATCGTTCAGCCGTGGCAATCAGATTTTTGGCTAATTTTAAGCCTTGATTGTTTCTCTCGCTGCCAGTGCCAGCCTCGATTAAGTCTTGGTCATGTTGGGTTAAGAAATGCTCTAAGGGCGCGGCATCCCCCAATCTATCTGCTTTTTTGTCGGGATCAGGAGACGTTCTAGGTGGGTTAAGCTCATCTGGCGTGAGACTATGATTGATTGTCCTTCTCGTTTCCAACGTCTAAATCGCTCCTCATCTAATCCATAAGGGAATAAGCCACTGCTGTCTAATTTGCTCTCAACATCGGCAGCATCATAGGCATTATCAGTGAGTTGTTCTAAGGATTGAAAACTGCCCTTACTGTGACGAGCGACTCCTGCTAATCTCATTTCCCGATTGGGGTTCGCGATCGCGGGGTCAGAATTGAACAAGCAGATTAATTTTCGTTGCAGTCGCTGCCATGTCTCAGCCTCGAAAATTGGCTTTTTCAGGGCAAAGTAAATGTGGAGGGATTTACCCCCCGAGAAAATAACTGCCGTTGGTTCTAAGCCATATTTTTGTTGAACGTGATGGATTTGTTGCCACTGCTGGTCAAGGCTAAAATCATCGATTTCGGCAAAAATCGCAGGATAACTTTCCACAAAATCAGCCCCAATGCCATTTTCACCATCTTGCAGGGGAATGTAATTGGGAATGACAAATAGTTCATCCCCTTGCTTGGCAAAGTGTTCTAACTGCTTAAAGCCCTGCTTATAACGCCTGCCAAAGAAATATTTCAGGCAACCATTATCAAAGCGCGATCGTTTATCTTGGTCATCTAAGAAATGCTCACCATCTTGAGCTTGCCTTGTTGTCAGCTTCCACAGTGTGTCAGAGGGGAAATGATAAGCGTAAGGCTTGGTGCTGTTGCGCTTGATGACTGCCCAAGGGCGATTTTTGTCTCTTCTTAGTAGGGCTAACTGAGCTTGGGTTTGCTCTAAAGGGGTAAATTGCCGTAGCGCGATTCCGCTTTCCTGCCATGGTTGGTAACGTGGCGTGGCGATGAAGTTTTGGGTTTGCGCTGTGCCGTTGTTGTTGGGAGTTTGGTTTGTGCTAGAATTGCTTATGAGCATAGGTGGTTGGGTTTTGTTTTTGTTTGTGGTTATATAAAAAGATATCTCAACCACTGCTCAATAGATCAAGTCTTTGTTACGTTTCAGGCGGAAAAATAACGATAATTTTCATTTATACATTGCATCAATCCCCTGCTTAGCGGAGTTTATCCGCTTTTTTTATTGCAGCGAAACGGATTGATTCGGATTGGATTGTTAAGGCGCGATGTAGCGAATCTAGTTGCTTTCTTCGCGATTGATAAAAGAGAAGGAGTAGCGCGATGCGACCACTGGGCGCGGTTCCCAGCTTTAGTTAAACGAAGGAATGGTACTTTCCACGAGCTACCTCACTAGGTTAGGGGTAGTTTTGAGTAACACTGGATACTTTTCAGACACCGTCTTAATTACTATCCTTAATTTGAATTAATTTGCTGTTTCATTGTCAAAATCATTGCAGTCTAGGGAGGTAAAGATGCCGCGCCTATGTACTCAACGTGATCATTACTCACACCTATTTAGCAATCAGCCAACTGCTTATACTCGCTTCAACTGGGAATTAATCAACGCGATCCTCTATATAGTTGGAGGTTTGACCTTTATTATAGGTAGTATATTTTTCCTTCCCACATATGAATCCCTGTCTGATATCGGAGCTTGGATTTTCTTTTGGGGCTCTCTTGTTTACTTAATTGTTACAGGTT
>JAHEOB010000003.1 GCA_018610095.1 Halothece sp. MAG | reverse complement strand
TTGTCAATTTTACGGAAGACATTGCCCGATAAGAGTTTATTCCGTTTATTTTGTTTATTCTATCTTAGAATCTACGGTTTGTCGGTGGGGGTTGTTTGAAATCGGTGCTTAGCTTTTTCAAAAGCCCAATTGAGTCGCTTCATTTGCTCATCGTTCCCGCCGTGATCGGGATGGATCAGTTTGGCTAGCTTACGATATTGCTCCTTAGCCATAGCTAAATCAGCATCGGGATTAATCTGCAAAATCTCCCACCACCGTGTCGGAGGAATTTCGCTTGGGTGTTCCAGAGCGCGATTGCCAAACTCTAACCGTAAGTGAAACTGAAGCCAATCATCCTTGGGCGGTTGCACGGGGCTAGTTTGATGGAGATAATTGAGAAATAATTTCCGATTCTCATCAGTGCGCTGTCTGCCAAAAAGCGCACCAAATAGCCAGTTATTGTCAAGATGATGACCATATCTTTTATAGAAAAGCTCCCAAAGCCGATCGCGCGGTTGTTTATTGGTGAACCGTTTCCTGGCTTCCTTCCTTAAATAATCCACTTTATCTTGAGTTTCCTGATCAAACAGTTCGCCAAACTGCTCCTCAAACAGATCATCATAAGTGTCATCCTGTTCTTGCGGCTGGGATTCGGGGAATTCATAACCGCAATGAGGGCAAATTTTAATGAGGCTATTGACCACATTGCCACAGTTGGGGCAGTCCTTTTTTGCGATTTCCTCATCCGGTTTCTGATTGAGCGGTTCTAATGTTGGTTCCGGCTGCTCACTAAGAAACCCTAACCCTTTGCGACTGCCATCTCCCTTGATAATATCGGCAAAATCCAAGATCAAGCAGTCTTGTTTGCCGGGAAAAGAGCGCAGCCCCCGCCCGCAGATTTGAACATAGAGACTAACCGATTTGGTCGGTCGCGCCAAAATAATCGCCCCAATGGATTTGACATCAAATCCCTCTGTCAGCGTTCCCACACTACATAAAACGCGGGTTTCGCCACTACTTAACCGTTGATACATTTCCTCCCTGACACTGGTTGGAGTGTCACCTTCTAAGTGTTCGGCATTTGTCCCAGCATCGTTTAACAACTTAGCAAGGTAACGTGACTGCTCAATGGAACTGCAAAACGCGATCGCGGTGCGGTCAGAACAAAGTTTTTGGAACTCCTCAACAATCCGTTCATTGAACCCCTCAGCCATACAGGCGTTTTGCACTTGACTGGTTTTATAATCACCATCCCTTATTTCAAACTGGGATAGGTCAATCATGCCACCAAAGCCGAAATAGCGGGGCGGGGCAAGATAGCCTTTTTGGATCAATCCAGTGATGGTGGCAGCAACAGCGAGACAATCAAACCCGACGTGTTTCATGCCCTCGCCTGCTTTATTACGCCACGGTGAGGCAGTTAAACCGATAATAATCGCACCGGTTCTGCCATCGTGCTGATAGGCTTCCCTGATTTTGGCAAAGTCATTATAGAATGCAGTGGTGTGAGCTTCATCAACAATGATTAACCCAATTTGGTTGGGAAAATCCCGACGCGCTAACGATTGGATGGAAGCAACAATAACTTGCTGCTGGTCAGTAGCATGAGGATAACCCGCTTTGATATAGCCGATCATCTCCTCTGAGATGCCGTAGCTGATCAATGTCTCCACAGTTTGCTGAATCAGGGCATCCCGATGGACTAAAAAGAGAACCCGGCGCGATTTGGAGATAGCATCCTTGGCAATGTGAGTAGCCATTACGGTTTTGCCGGAACCGGTGGGGGCATAGATTAACGGGTTGGTGTAACCATTTTTGATTAGACCGTAAACCTCAGCGATCGCGCTTTTCTGGTAATGCCGTAGCTTTAGCGTGGGTGTTTGTTGGCTTGTAGTTGACTGTTCAGCGGGAAATTGTTTTAATTTAGTTTGTGATTGATTAAATAATGTTAGTTGATTCATCGTTGTTTTTGATCAGCTACACCTTGCCTGTCATCAAGGGCATTGAGCTTGATTTTTTGTGATTAGTTTGGTGATTTTTATCACTCAGGTGCCAATTTCAAAGCTAATGTTACTAAGGCTATGGGGTGGAATCCTTTGATGTCATTGTATTGGGTTAAATCCTCCCCAGCTTCTAGAAGCCTTACCAACTCGGACATTAAGTTTTCTATGGTCTGTTGACAGACTTTCCCTAACAGATCAGGCATGGCTAGCCACTCTCTAATTTCTTTCAAATTAAACATCTGGTTTTTGATTTCATCCTGGTTTATACCTTTCCCTATAAATTCCCTATATAGGGATCGGTATAAAATTTTGAGCCGATCTTTCCAATGCCCTTTGCCAGTATCCAGCTTGGATAAAATCTCACTAACGTTTTTCTGAGTGACCCCTGCCTGTTTAGCAATTTCCGTTTGGGTTAACTTAAAGAAGTCTTGACCCAATTCCATCATCATTTGAGTGATGAAGATGGCGGTTTGCTGTTTTGATTTGCCAGCCTCGGGCGTAACTTCTAATGCGTCTTTATAGACTACTTTGATTCCCATTTGCTCTAAAAATTGGAAATCAAGGTTAGACCCGATAAGGTAGATATGGAAGTCTTGATCGGGATAAAGATGGGGGCGTTGCCGTCCGATTAATTGGATGATTTCATCTTGTCTTAGGCGGTCGTAAAACTCATCAAAGCCATCTAAGGTTCCTTTGAGACAATAATACTCGTCCGCAATCGCGCCATAGTTGGTATAGGGAGTGCCAACGGCGACAATGTTGGGAACTCCTTTTAGCTCGTTGGTGGAGCGATTATGGTTGAACCACCAGCCTGTTAAATTACTCTCTAGCCACTCGCTGCTATCTTTCCAAGCGACTGTAGCAATCTCGCCATCAGTCTCCTCGATGATTTGATTAACTAAGGCGTTGATTCGGCGTTTACAGTCATTAGAATATTGTCTGCTGTTCATGCCCTCGTTATGAACCGCGTGAACAGTCAAATTGTCAAATTCTGGGGCTTCTTGTTGGATGACTGCGATTTCATTTTCTTCCACTCCTAATTTAGTGGCAAGCCATTGGGGTGACATGGTGGCATCAAGATAAATGGATGCTTTGGCATTTTTAGCTAAATCGGCATGACGAGAATCAGGAAGGGTTAGGGTGATTTCGCCGTTTCTCAATCGGGCTGCACCCCGTTCTAATCCGAATAGCAGATAGAGAAAAGTGTCCACGCCTAATGAGGGGAGATTTTTAATGGTTTCTTCATTATGGCGTTTGGTTTCCCCAAACATTTGGGCATTGGCAAAATCAATGGTTTGTTTCCATCGCTTCCGTTCCTTCTGTGTCATGGCATCGCGATCGATGCGCTGCTCTCTAAAATCAGCCAAATCTTTATCACTTAACCCAGAAAGTTTGGCAATGATTTCTGAGAATAAAGCTAAATCTGATTGCAATTCAGGATAAGGCTCCAGCCCTAAGAGCTTGGCTAAATTATTTTCACCCTCTCCATAAGTAATTCCACCATAATGGGGAATTTTAATCTTGCCTGATAGGGCATCTAAAATCTTATGCTTGATGGGAGCTAATCGCTTATAAGCTGCCGCGATTGCGCTCGACTCTAAAGCATATCTTTCAAGCCAGTTAAAGGTTTTCTCAACGTCGCTGGCGGTTAATGGGATTTCC
>JAHEOB010000002.1 GCA_018610095.1 Halothece sp. MAG | reverse complement strand
TAATAGTGAAGGCAGGGTCGGTGAGGAATTCCAAATCGGTGTGGGTCTCGGGGGGATTTTTGCCTTCCACAGCAACGGTAGCGGCAAGGCTGCTGGTGGCTAACCCCACACCCACAATGGCAACGGTGTTGTTGAGGTGGCGGTCAACTTTGGTTTGTTCGATGTGGAATTCATTGCCACAGCTAGCTCGCAGTTTGACTCCATACACACCAAGTTAGGAAGACCCCATGTTTTTATTTGTTAAGTTTTTTTATTTTCCCATAGATATTTTGTATCCACAGGATAGAATGGTGTAAGTATTTATTTTTATCGCACCTTTTGAGCATTGTGCGCTAAGCAGAAAAAAGTTAAAATAATTTTTAAAGGACAAAGGAGACTTTATTCTCAATTAAGCTTATTCAAATTTTAATCATGATTGTTTTTTTGATCCCTTTAAAAAGTTATCAAGTGTCTACTTCTTGGCAATCCGTGTGCCAACTTTTGGAAAGAACAGTTCGCTCAATTTGCCATCAAACTGATTCAAGTTTTCAACTTGTTGTAATTTGTCACGAAACTCCCGATATTCAATTTCACCATTCTGCTATTCACTATATTAACGTTGATTTTTCCCCACCCAACAGTCGAGAAAATCTTAATAAAAACTCTTTGCGAAGAGATAAAATACACAAAATAATGATTGGCTTAAAATACGCGCGTTGTTTTTCGCCGAATCATGTTATGTTTGTCGATGCTGATGATTGCATTAGTAGTCGCATCGCAGCATTTGTAAATCAGCATCCTGAAATCGATGGTTGGTATTTTAGCTCAGGATATGTATACCAAGAAGGTAGTCGTTGGATTTACTATCGAAAATCAGCTTTCAACAAATGGTGCGGTACCTCTCATATTATTCGGTTCGATCGCTTGTCTTTTTTCGAGCAATATATACCTTCTGAAGATTTTTTTGAGTTGTTGAGAGATCATCGCGCTCTCTCTAATAATTTGAAACAAAAAGGAATGCAGCTTCAATCTCTACCTTTTCCAGGAACGGTTTATATTATTGGAAATGGAGACAATATTTATCAGAGCGACTGGGAGAGATTGCATAATTCCAATCGAGGTAAAAGTTTCTTTAAAATTAAAGAAATGCTAAAATTTAGACCGCTTTCGCGATCGCTACGAGAAGAGTTTGGATTGTATCCACTTTCATTTCAGAGTGAAGATCGCAATTCGAGTTCCCTTCAAAAAGACAATTAAGAATTGGACCTTGATTTTTTAATCCTTTCAATATAGAAAATTATGCTAAGTAATATGAAATCCGGCTGTAGACTTGATTTACTTCAATCGATACTCAATTGGGTAAGAACCCCCTGTAAGTTTCCTTGGCAAGGGGGACGGCGACAACTGGGGGCTAAGGGCGACTGAAGTTTATTCAAGCGGATTTCATATAATATACATAAAATTCATTTGAATAGAAGTTGCTCCCGGCTGTTACTGTCTCCCTAGCAGATAGAGATGACAGGCATGATATCCAATTCAATAATTAATCTCTTGCTTTGCAGAAACTTCCTTTCTTTAAATCTTATACCATTTCCTTCAAACAATGCAAGATTTATGATAGATTTTTAAGGTAGTTTTGAGGGAGGGAGCAACCATGTCAGGAGTTCCGAAAATCAAAATTGCTGAATCGCCCGAAACGCTACAAAAACGAATGAAGCAACAGAAAACGGTCCTCAACTTTGCCAAGGTACAAGCTCTTTATCTTCTAAAAATTCAGATGGTTGATACCGTCCGTGCTTTAGCCGTTATTGTAGGACGAAATGAAGCCACAGTTCATCGATGGTTACGTTTATATAGAGAACAAGGATTGGAGGGCCTTTTAGAAGAAAAAAAGTCTCCGGGGAAACCTCCGAAAATTGATGAAGAAACGAAGCAAAAAATTCAACAAGAACTTCGCGACCCAGAAGGGTTCTCCAGTTATAAGGAAATCCAGCTTTGGTTAAGAGCCGCTTCGTGGAATTTTCATTAATTATAAAACACTTTATCATACTCTTCGTCGGGAATGGCAAACCAAGATGAAAGTCCCTCGACCCACTAATTGTCGTCAAGAAGCTGGTGCCATAGAAAAATTCCGAGAAGAACTGCCACAACGCCTGCAAAATCTGAAACATGAGCTAATTCAATGGCTCAGGAAATACCAGAGAATTCGCTACTGGTGTGGCGATGAAAGCCGTTTTGGTTTGCAAACAGTTACTGGCAGAAAAATTACCATGAAAGGAATCAAACCATGTGGATACGAACAGTGGAAATTTAAATATTTTGATGCAGAAATGTTGAATGTTAAAATTTATTAAGCTTTTATAAAAAAAATACCCCCTGCTTTTCCATCATTTATAACTGGTAAGCGATTTGACGAAACCAATGGATGTAGCTAATTTTATCACACATTTGAGCTTGTAAATATCGCAATTTATCCAAATTTTTGTGTCCAAATTCTGAAGGTATTTGCACGAGCTGGAGTAGCAGATAAGCTATCAAGCAACTGTATATTTGGATGCGAATTCCATTTTGATTTTTGGTGATGAATTGGTCTAGCTTCAAATGCATTTTTAAAAATTTCCATAACAATTCAATCTGCCATCGTTGTCGGTAAATTTCTCCAATTTCTTCGTTGGTTATCTCTTCAGCCGGTAAGTTCGTTGCCAGACGAAATTCTTCCTCCTTTTCTAGGTCACAAAACCATACCATCCTGGTAGTTACTGTTTCTTTTCCACTTCCTAATAAAAAATCGCCATTTTCTAGCATGGTTAAAGTAAAATTTTTGTTGGTTCTTAAGACGAAAGATTGCTTGGTTTTCTTTTTGAACTCTTGAATTCTTTTTTTCGATGCAAAACCTCGATCCATAATCGCTATGCTATTTTTAGGGATTCGTTCTATCGTTGCTTGTCCATATTTATTGTCGTGTCCTTGTCCAAAATGAATGTCAATCCCTTCAACAGAAGCATAACGATCGTCCCATCCACCAAAAAGCTTGACTTGATGGAATCCTTGACACCACATTAATTTCGTTGTTAACGTTACGATGGTAGAATCTAAAGGAAATAAACTCCGAACTTCTTTCGACCCCTTTTGTTTTTTGAGATGTTCAATGATTTGTTGTAATAGATTTTCAAAAACTGATGGATCGCGAGAACAACTCGCTTTGGAAAATGTACTTAAATCTAGTTGAATCCCTCGACTATTGAGTCGAAAAATCAAATCTCTCATGCTTACTAAACTTTTATCCATCACCCAGCCTAACCAACATGAAACAAACAAATGAGTATCGAGGACTGGGCGATCGTTTTTAGGAAGAGGATTCAGAAACTTCTTGATAATTTTAGGGAAGTTCGTTACCATAGTATCAATAAGAATTTATCTTCTTCATTATCCCCAGCCTATCAAAAGCTGGGGATTTTTTCTAGGGTATTTCTTGACATTCAACATTTCTGATTTTGATGTTTATGGGTTCGTAGAACCTTTGACAGGGGATAGCTTTTTTTATGAACTTTCCCATTTAGATACACTCTGTTGGGAAATCTTTTTATGGAAATTTGCCCAACAATATCCTAACGATATTCATATTTTACAGGTCGACCGTGCACCTAGCCATACCTGTGGTTGGCTTCAAGTGCCAGAGAACGTAATTTTACTCTTTCAGCCTTCTTATTGTCCCCAAGTTAATCCTATTGAAAGACTTTGGGAATTTATCAAAAGTTTCTTGAAATGGGAAAACTTCACTGATTTAGATAGTTTAAGAAAACGATTCCAAAAAATCCTCGGTCGTTTAAGTCAAGAAACCATTTCTTCTTTAACGGGATGGGACTTTATATTAAACGCATTATCTCTTGCATAGTTTCTCAGAATTGGTATTAGATACACTCTGTTGGGAAATCTTTTTATGGAAATTCGCCCAACAATATCCTAAGCTGTCGCGCATTTAAACTGCGTCAAACAATGGCTCGAAGCCTTGCCAGGTAGAATTTCCCACATCAATATAAATGCAAAACAGCTTAACGATATTCATATTTTACAGGTCGACCGTGCACCTAGCCATACCTGTAGTTGGCT
>JAHEOB010000001.1 GCA_018610095.1 Halothece sp. MAG | reverse complement strand
TTGTCTTAGTCGGTCATAGAATTCGTCAAACCCTTCTAACGTGCCTTTGAGACAATAATACTCGTCCGCGATCGCGCCATAGTTAGTGTAAGGAGTGCCAACGGCGACAATGTTAGAAATTCCTTTTAGCTCGTTGGTGGAGCGATTATGGTTAAACCACCAACCGGTTAAATCAGTTTCTAGCCAATCGCTGCTATCTTTCCAAGCGACTGTAGCAATCTCGCCATCAGTCTCCTCGATGATTTGATTAACTAAGGCGTTGATTCGGCGTTTACAGTCATTAGAATATTGTCTGCTGTTCATGCCCTCGTTATGAACCGCGTGAACAGTCAAATTGTCAAATTCTGGGGCTTCTTGTTGGATTACTGCGATTTCATTTTCTTCCACTCCTAATTTAGTGGCAAGCCATTGGGGTGACATGGTGGCATCAAGATAAATGGATGCTTTAGCATTCTTAGCTAAATCGGCATGACGAGAATCAGGAAGGGTTAGGGTGATTTCGCCGTTTCTCAATCGGGCTGCACCCCGTTCTAATCCGAATAGCAGATAGAGAAAAGTGTCCACGCCTAATGAGGGGAGATTTTTAATGGTTTCTTCATTATGGCGTTTGGTTTCCCCAAACATTTGGGCATTGGCAAAATCAATGGTTTGTTTCCATCGCTTCCGTTCCTTCTGTGTCATGGCATCGCGATCGATGCGCTGCTCTCTAAAATCAGCCAAATCTTTATCACTTAACCCAGAAAGTTTGGCAATGATTTCTGAGAATAAAGCTAAATCTGATTGCAATTCAGGATAAGGCTCCAGCCCTAAGAGCTTGGCTAAATTATTTTCACCCTCTCCATAAGTAATTCCACCATAATGGGGAATTTTAATCTTGCCTGATAGTGCATCTAAAATCTTATACTTGATTTTAGCGAGTCGATTATAGGCTTGTTTAATCTCCTCGGTGTAGGAATTTTCTAAGATAAATCGCTCCATCCAGTTAAAGGTTTTCTCAACGTCGCTGGCGGTTAATGGGATTTCCTTAGCACTTCTTAACCCCTCTGAGGGCTCCTCCACAATCAAGATATCCTTTTCTGAAACATCAGGCAGCGAGTCAGGATGCACCCTTAATTCATAGCTTTGTAACGCGCTGTAGCGTTCCGCTTTATAACCTGCCACGAGACAAGATGGACGTTTGCTACAGCCAGCACAAATGGGGTTATCTTTTTCTCCATCCTCTGATTCTGCTACCTCTCCCCAAATATCGTAGCCTTTGCGATGTAGAATGTTAAATAAGTCTGCTTGATGGCAGTTTTCTTTAATATCAGGTTGGGGATTTTCTGGGCTGTATTCCCAGCGATGTTGGTAAGGATTACCATTGGGGGTGACGCGGGAATGATCCAAGGTTAAGCCTTGGTGACGGCTCGGAACGTCAGTTTTATTTTCGGCGGTGCTAACGCTGGGGTTTCTGTGCTGTGTTAAGAGATAATACGTTTTGCCCTCATTAGCCTTGATTAGGTTAGCTTCGTGGCTTTTGCCTGTTCCGGTATGGGATTGATCGAAGATATGTCCCCAGCCTAGCTCAATTAAATCTTCCATTAAGGGAACGCGATTGCCGCGCTTAAACTTGATACGCGGTACCTTGTCTAATTGCCCAGGTGTGGGTAAGGGGTCTTTCCAATATTTTAGGGGTTTCTTTTCTATTTTGCGTTTGGCGCAATTGATTTTGTGTTGGTTGGCTTTCTCATCAAAGCCATTGAAATTACAACCCGCTTTCTTTTTGATCCATTCCCAAAACTCGTTAGCTTTCTGGGCTAACCAGTCTTCTTTAGAAATCTCTTTAGAGCCAGCTTCTTTCTCTAATTTTTCACGCTCTAAATCCGAAGGAATCAAGTTGCCATTTTGCTTAAATTGATACCAGAAAGCTCGCTTTTCGAGAGCGTCATCTGGCAGTGAAGGAGTCGGATTACCCCTTTGCGCCGATCGCCAAATTTGCTCCCATTCGCGTTGATTCCAACCACCACCATCGGCACAGCGTTGGCAGTATTGAATAAATAAATCGTAAGGGTCGCCCTCATAGGGAATACTCAATTGGCTTAATCGTTCAGCCGTGGCAATCAGATTTTTGGCTAATTTTAAGCCTTGATTGTTTCTCTCGCTGCCAGCCCCGCCGTCGATTAAGTCTTGGTCATGCTTGGTTAGAAAATGCTCTAAGGGTGCGGCATCACCAAATCGATCTGCTTTTTTGTCAGGATCAGAAGACTTTCTAGGTGGGTTAAGCTCATCTGGCGTGAGACTAAGGATTGATTGTCCTTCTCTTTTCCAACGTCTAAATCGCTCCTCATCTAATCCATAAGGGAATAAGCCACTGCTGTCTAATTTGCTCTCAACATCGGCAGCATCATAGGCATTATCAGTGAGTTGTTCTAAGGATTGAAAACTGCCCTTGCTGTGACGAGCGACTCCTGCTAATCTCATTTCCCGATTGGGGTTCGCGATCGCGGGGTCAGAATTGAACAAGCAGATTAATTTTCGTTGCAGTCGCTGCCATGTCTCAGCCTCGAAAATTGGCTTTTTCAGGGCAAAGTAAATGTGGAGGGATTTACCCCCCGAGAAAATAACTGCCGTTGGTTCTAAGCCATATTTTTGTTGAACGTGATGGATTTGTTGCCACTGCTGGTCAAGGCTAAAATCATCGATTTCGGCAAAAATCGCAGGATAACTTTCCACAAAATCAGCCCCAATGCCATTTTCCCCATCAGGTTGCAGGGGAATGTAATTGGGAATGACAAATAGTTCATCCCCTTGCTTGGCAAAGTGTTCTAACTGCTTAAAGCCCTGCTCATAACGCCTGCCAAAGAAATATTTTAGGCAACCATTATCAAAGCGCGATCGTTTATCTTGGTCATCTAAGAAATGCTCACCATCTTGAGCTTGCCGTGTTTGGAGCTTCCATAGTGTGTCAGATGGCAAATGATAAGCGTAAGGCTTGGTGCTATTGCGCTTGATGACTGCCCAAGGGCGATTTTTGTCTCTTCTTAGTAGGGCTAACTGAGCTTGCGCTTGCTGGAAGAGGGAAAGTTTAGTGGCGGAAGTGTTGGCGGTTTGGTTTAGTGATTGTTGTTGATTGTGTTGTGTGTTGTAATTTTCTAAAGCCATCGGATGAGCCTCTTTGGCTATCCCGATCTGGCTAAGGGGTGAATTATATTACTTTCTAAATTGAAAATGATGTAATATAATCTTCATAGTTGGTTGATTAACCCCCTGCCAAAATCGGGGTTTACATAACGTGGAATTTCTAATTCCGAGCATTTATTTAACTATCGGAAGCCCTATTCCGACAGCTAAACAATGCTTACTTGCTGGTTAAGGCGTATCGTTTTCCATTTGTTTGGACGGTGCGCCTTAACTGCGTTTTGAGTTTTACTTGTTTTGGAGTATTCATTTTTGTTTTTCCAGCTATTGTTAT